>NZ_JAVAYL010000169.1:0-473 GCF_054185225.1 Bradyrhizobium sp. 18BD
TATCTTTTCACCCATAACAGCACGTTTAATATTCCCTTCTTCCATAATAGAGAAAACAGTTAACGGAATGTTATTATCCATACAGAATGAGGATGCTGTTGAATCCATTACTTGTAAACCTTCTTGAAGCATTTGAATATGCGTTAAATGTTCATATTTTACCGCATCTTTGTTTACTTTAGGATCTGCAGAATATACACCATCTACATTATTTTTTCCCATTAAAATAACATCTGCTTCAACTTCTGCAGCACGTAATGCCGCTGTAGTATCTGTAGAGAAGTATGGGTTTCCAATACCTGCAGCAAAAATAACTACGCGTTTCTTTTCTAAGTGTCTAATTGCACGACGACGAATATAAGGTTCAGCCACTTGCTTCATTTCAATAGATGTTAATACTCGTGTATCACAATCCAATTGTTCTAAACTATCTTGTAATGCTAAGGCATTCATTACAGTTGCAAGCATACCCA
>NZ_JAVAYL010000170.1:0-473 GCF_054185225.1 Bradyrhizobium sp. 18BD
AAGGTTGATTTAAATATTCTCTTAAGTCCTCTATGTTTTTTCATATACTCTCACCTTTTATAATTTTATTCTACCTTTTATAATATTTCTACATGACAACAAACCTATTTTATACTATTTTTAGTAAATTGTGTTAAACTACATTATAATTATATAAAATTAATAGGAGTTTTATTTAGTCAAATACACAGGTAGAAACACAGGTGCTAAAATTCTATAAAATAAAGCGACAGGTACATTATTAGTAGTAAAAAATAATCATATCGTAAATTCATATATACAAAAAAAGAATGGATAAAATGACACAAAAATATGGAAAAAAAGTTCGTACTTAAAGATAGAGACTATAAAGAAAATAATATAGCTCTTATATTAGTAAAAAAGGAAGAAAGAGATGTATGTACTGTATATAACTTGATAATAAGTTATGACAATAGGAATGTTTCAAAAGAAATCGCGTTATTCGAAAAAGA
>NZ_JAVAYL010000171.1:0-472 GCF_054185225.1 Bradyrhizobium sp. 18BD
AACAAAGTGCCAAAATATCTTTAATTGTCAAAGATGCTCAAGGGAAAGAACTACGAGCCTATTCTAAAAGACGCGAAGTGGACGAACTCATTCAAGAATTATTGCATTTGAATGCCAATCAATTTGCTCAAATTGTATTGTTACCTCAAGGAGAGTTTCGGACTTTTTTAATTGCTAAAAGTGATGAAAAAGAAAAAGTTTTGCGTAATTTATTCGGAACAGAATTGTATCAGTTGTTCAGCGAAAATTTAAAAGAACGCTTAAAAATTGCCAATCAAGAGATTCAAGAAACCCAGCAAAAAATTGAACTGAAAACAGAACAGTTGCGTTGGTCAGAAGAACCTGAACCGACAATGACACTTTTTGAAAAACTTCAATTATTAGAAAGTCAACAACAAGAGACCCAACAACAACTGTTAGTTGAAAGAGAACAAATTGCAACCTTAAAACAAGCCAAACAAGCAAAAGAGCA
>NZ_JAVAYL010000172.1:0-472 GCF_054185225.1 Bradyrhizobium sp. 18BD
GCCGCGAGAAGCGTGCGCGTTGCCGGCGCACTTCTCGTCACCGCCGCGATCGTGACCGCGTCCTCATTCGCGCAGAACGTCCCCGTGCCGAAGCCCGCGCCGAAGGGCCGCGACGGCGACGCGTCCGCCGGCGGCCCCGCCGTCACCGGCGCGACGCAGACGCCGCCGAACCCGGTGATTCCGGATCCGCGCCGCAACGTGCCGAGCAGCATCTTCCAGACCTTCGATGCCAACCAGAAGGCGCAGGCCGCCAAGGTCAGCGCCTATCTGTCGTCGCTGTCGACGCTGGTCGGGAATTTCGTCCAGGTCGGCCCCGACGGCAGCAAGACGCAAGGCGACTTCTACATCCAGAAACCGGGCAAGGTGCGCTTCGAATATGACGCGCCGAGCCCGATCGACATCGTCGCCGACGGGTCGTCACTCGTGGTGCGCGACCGCAAGCTCGCGACGCAGGACGTCTATCCGCTGTCGC
>NZ_JAVAYL010000173.1:0-471 GCF_054185225.1 Bradyrhizobium sp. 18BD
GGGAGCACAATTGAAAAAAGAGAAAGTTATGGACTGGACGACCTTTATAGGGACAGTAGCTGTACTTCTTTTTGCAGTTATACCTATGATGGCTTTTCCAAAAGCAAGTGAAGATATCATCACTGGTATTAATAGTGCCATTTCTGATTCAATTGGTTCGATATATTTATTTATGGGGCTGGCGATTTTTTGCTTTGTAATGTATATCGCATTTGGTAAATATGGTAATGTCACACTTGGTAAAGCAAGTGATAAACCAGAATTTAATACATTTACATGGGCGGCAATGCTATTTTGTGCAGGCATAGGCTCTGATATTTTATACTGGGGCGTTATTGAATGGGCTTTTTACTATCAAGTACCACCAAATGGCGCGAAAAGTATGAGTGATGAAGCACTCCAATATGCGACGCAATATGGTATGTTCCACTGGGGACCAATTGCTTGGGCTATTTATGTTCTACCAGCATT
>NZ_JAVAYL010000174.1:0-470 GCF_054185225.1 Bradyrhizobium sp. 18BD
GCTGTGTTGGCTGAAAGGTTACGCCACGCACACAAGGTTGCTGCAGGGCATATTCTATAATTTTTCCTATCTCGTCGGTATTCAATCCTTTTTGCAGGGTGACTACCAACGTGGTTGACAGGTTGTATTTATTCAGATATTCCAGCGCTTTCAGCCTTACCTCGCGCAAGTCTTCGCCCCTTAATTGCTCCAGTGCTTCTTTTTTGAAAGAATCAAACTGCAGGTAAATTTCGAAATCGGGCATGTAGGTTGCCAGGCGTTTTACAAATTGCTCGTCTTTTGCTATGCGGATACCATTGGTATTCACCATCAGGTGTTTGATGGGTTTTGTTTTGGCAATATCCAGGATCTCAAAAAACTGCGGATGTACCGTAGGTTCGCCCCCGCTTATCTGTACCACATCAGGGTTGCCTTCGTTGGCGACTATCACATCCAGCATTTGCTCAATTTCTTCCAAACTACGGTGCCGG
>NZ_JAVAYL010000175.1:0-470 GCF_054185225.1 Bradyrhizobium sp. 18BD
TTTGGCCGACACTAGAAACAAAGAAAATTCAAGGACTTTATACTGCAGGTCAGATAAATGGTACAAGTGGTTATGAAGAGGCCGCAGGACAAGGACTTATGGCAGGTATTAATGCTGCAGCAAAAGTTCTGGGACATGATGAATTAATATTAGGTCGTCATGAAGCATATATTGGCGTACTCATAGATGATCTTGTAACAAAAGGAACGAACGAACCTTATCGTTTACTGACAAGCCGTGCTGAGCACCGTCTATTACTGCGTCATGATAATGCCGATTTAAGACTCACAGAAATAGGCTATAACGCAGGACTTATTGATGAGTTTCGATATAGTAGATTCAATAATAAAAAAGCTGCTATTTCCGAGGAAATAAACCGTTTATCTCAAATCAGAATTAAGCCAAACGAAAAGACTCAAAGTATGATTGAATCACGTGGAGGAACGCCGTTAAAAGATGGTATACTTGCG
>NZ_JAVAYL010000176.1:0-469 GCF_054185225.1 Bradyrhizobium sp. 18BD
GTATTTCGGTGGGATATAGCCTCTGGCGCTGGCAACCATCGCCGCCTGCGGGATGCTAATGTCGAGACGTTGCTGCGCAAAATCAAAGCGGGTCCGGGCGGCCGGTATCGCACTGGCGAGATCCGGACAACTTCCTGCCGCCGCCTTCGCCAACAGTGGAAACGCCCCGGTGTTTACCCCCATATTTTTAAGCATTTCAGGCGTCAGGCAGGCGCGTAATCCGCTGTCATCGGTGGGCGCGCTTTTTCCCGTCGTTTTCACCACCTGGAAGGCAATGTCTCTGGTCGCGAGAAACGTATTGTTCAGGTAAACGTCAACGCGATACATCCCCGCCGCCTGGGCATTACGGGAAAAGGTCGATAAGTCGGCCACCGCAGACGGGTCGTCAGACAGAAATGCCGGGTTGAAATAGTTTTCCGCCCACCCCGGCGCAGGCGCCAGTGCGATAGCCAACGCCAGCGGGGTTAAT
>NZ_JAVAYL010000177.1:0-468 GCF_054185225.1 Bradyrhizobium sp. 18BD
TGTTGGAGATAGTAAAATTGCGTTGCATCAGTTAACTGAAAATATTAAACATGTTGCTGAAAGACCATTCTTAAACAAAACGTTAGAACGTAAAGCGGTTTGGGATAAATGGATGGAACAAGATAAAAATAATAATAGTAAACCATTACGTCCAGAACGATTAATGGCATCAATCAATAAATTTATTAAAGATGATGCAGTGATTTCAGCAGATGTAGGTACAGCAACAGTTTGGTCAACTCGATACTTAAACCTTGGTGTAAATAACAAGTTCATCATTTCAAGTTGGTTAGGTACAATGGGTTGCGGTCTTCCAGGTGCGATGGCATCAAAAATTGCATATCCAAATAGACAAGCCATCGCAATTGCTGGTGACGGTGCATTCCAAATGGTGATGCAGGACTTTGCAACAGCTGTACAATATGATCTACCTTTAACAGTGTTTGTTCTAAATAATAAGCAATTAGC
>NZ_JAVAYL010000019.1:0-185201 GCF_054185225.1 Bradyrhizobium sp. 18BD
GGTCTTGACCTGATCTGCGCGCGCCATCCCAAACTTCCCGCGGTCGGGACGAAGAGCTGGCCCGCAATCGAACAAAAAGCTGACCATAAACCTTGACACACCAAATCCCCATGTGAGCAATCCAGAGTGTTGCCGCGGAGGGATTCTGGATTGCTTCGCTGCGCTCGCAATGACGCGCGGTTAGCTTCGTTCGAAAATCTCGAACGCTTCCATCGATATGTTCTTCTGGATTTCCGGGCTCGCCCCGCCAACATGGCGCGATCCGGCAGAGCTTGCACACCACGACAGAGATGAGCCGCCGGAAAACGCGCGCGATACGCGCGCCACGGGGAGGACATCATGAGCGTTGTCGGCATCGACACAGGCTTTGAGCTCGGCGCTGCGCCATCGGTGCCCGACGAGATCTCGCAGCGGCTCGAGGCGATGCCGGGGGCGGCCCATGTCTGGCGCCTCGTCATCCTGCTCTCGCTCGGCGGCTGCTTCGAAATCTACGACCTGTTCCTCACCGGCTACATCGCGCCGGGCCTGAGCCGCAGCGGGCTCTTGAGCACGACGACGCAGGCCTTCTTCGGCTTCGCCGGCATCGGCGCCTTCGTCGCCTCGACGTTTGCAGGCTTGTTCGTCGGCACCTTCTTCCTCGGCTTCCTCGCCGACCGTTTCGGCCGGCGCGCAATCTTCACTTACGCACTGCTCGGCTACACCGCGGCATCCGTGATCATGGCCTGCCAGACCTCGCCGGAGGGGCTATTGTTCTGGCGCTTCCTCGCCGGCATCGGCATCGGCGTCGAGGTCATCACCATCGACGCCTACATCACCGAGCTCGTGCCGAGCCGGATGCGCGGGCGCGCCTTCGCGGTGAACCAGTCGATCATGTTCCTCGCCGTGCCCATCGTCGCCTTCCTCGCCTGGTGGCTGGTGCCGCTCGCGCCTTACGGTATCGAAGGCTGGCGCTGGGTGGTGCTGATCGGTGCCGCCGCCAGCATGATCATCTGGGTGCTCCGCCTGTACCTGCCCGAGAGCCCGCTGTGGCTGGCGCGGCACGGTCGCAACGAGGAAGCACTTCGCATCCTGGCGACGCTGGAGGCCGCCAGCGGCAGCGCCGGCGCGCGGCCCGGGCCATCGCCTGCGCGTCACGTCCGGCAAGCCACGCGCGTCGGCTTCGCCGATCTGTTCCGTCCGCCCTATCTGTCGCTGGTCGTCCTCTTCATGGTGTTCAATCTGTGCCAGGCCTTCGGCTTCTACGGCTTTGCCAATTGGGTGCCGACGCTGCTGGTCGAGAAGGGCATCAACGTCACCAAGAGCCTGCAATATGCCTTCATCGTCGCCTTCGCCTATCCGATCGCGCCGCTGCTGGCCGCGAGCTTTGCCGACAGGTTCGAGCGACGCTGGATCATCGCCGGCGCCTGCGTCGCCATCATCGTGTTCGGCATGGCGTTCGCGCAATTGACCGCGCCCGCGCTGCTGATCGTCTGTGGCGTGCTGCTGACGGCCTGCAACACCACGATGTCCTACGCCTATCACGCCTACCAGACCGAGGTGTTCCCGACCCAGATCCGCGCGCAGGCCTCCGGCCTCGTCTATTCGATGAGCCGGCTGAGCGCGACGTTCTCGGGCTTCATCGTCGCCTACATGCTGAAGGAAGGCGGCGTCACCGGCGTGTTCGGTCTGATCACCGCGGCGATGCTGATCGTGGTGATCGCGATGGCGCTGTTCGGCCCGAACGTGCGCGGCAAGGCGCTGGACACGGTGTAGCCCAAGTCTCTCCACGCGTCATTGCGAGCGCAGCGAAGCAATCCAGAGTCCCACCGCGGAGACAGTCTGGATTGCTTCGTCGCTTCGCTCCTCGCAAAGACGGAGGAGAGAGCGTCGCCTAGCTCACGCCACCAGCAGATTCTGCAAGGCCGCGCCGTTGGGGACGCCGAGGCCGGAGCAGGCATCCCAGCCGGGGCCGGCCTTGTACATGCCGCGCAGATCGCCGGTAATGTCGTTGTTGCCGACCGTGATGTCGCGGAACACGCCTTGGGCATGCGAGGCGTAGATCAGCGGGTTGATGAAGCCGACGGTCTTGCCGAACTGCTTGGTCGTGGCCTCGTTGATGCGGGCGATCAGCCCGGCCATCAGCGGCGCCACCGCGCTGGTGCCGCCGATCGTGGTGCCGACGCCGTTGAGGAAGATTTGGTAGCCGGTGGCGGGATCGGCATCGCCGGCGACATCGGGCACGCCGCGCCCGACCGAATGCGACGGTGATTTCGGCACGTGTGCGCTGGCCTGGTAGGCCGGCCTCGGGAATACGATGCTGACGCCACCGCCACCGGCGCCGTCTTCGGGGCCGCCGTTCCAGACCACTTCGGTGAGCGCGCCGTTCGAGGCCTTCAGGTTGGTGCCGCCGCAAGCGAGCGCAAACGGGCTGGAAGCCGGGAAGTCGGCATGGGGCCGGCCATCCCAGTCCTCGGCCATGTCGGCCGAGCCATTGTCGCCGGAGGCGACGCAGACGGTGATGCCCATCGCGGCGGCATCGCGGATCGCCTCGTTGAGGCCGTCGACGAATTGCTGCGAGCCCGCCGGATCTTCCGGTCCGCCCCAGCTGATCGAGATCACCGAGGGCTTTCGTGCGGTGTCGTGGACCGCGGCTTTCACCGCGTCGATGAAGCCGTTGGTGGTGTTGGGCGCGAAATAGACCACGATCCTGGCGCCCGGCGCGATCGCACCGGCCACCTCGATGTCGAGCACGACCTCGCCGTCGGCCTCGGAATGGCCGGGCTTGTTGGCGCCGCCGTCGACGCTCGCCGGCGCGATCTGTGGCATCGGGATGCCCGCCTTCTTGAAGAAGGTTTTCAGGTCGGACGTCTTGTAGCCGGCGCCCGTCGGATGGCCCTTGCTGTCGATGTCGTTGAGCTCGATGATGGCGATGCACTGGCCGGCGCCGGTCTCGTCGCCCGGGAAATTGTAGAGCTGGGCGATCTGCTCGACCGAGAAGCTGCCGCCCTGCGCCGCGCGTGCCGTCGCGCCCTTCTTCGCAGCCTTATTGGCCATCATGCGCCGGAAGTGCGGCTGCGCCACCGGGCGGTTGTCGAGGCCGTGCACGCCGACCACGATACCTTTGAGCTCGACCGGGATCTGCACGCTGCCCTTGCGCATGCGATAGGTCGCGCCGTCATGCTTGACCTTGTTGAGCTTGACGCCGAAGGCCGCGCTCATCGCCTTCACCGTGCCGGTCAGCTTCACCGTGCGGGAGGCCAGATGCACGCTCTTGACGTTGAGATCGTGAAGATGCGCGAAGTCGTCGATCCTGGCGACGTCGGCGGGGTCGGCGCCCCTGTGCGCGGCGAATTCCGCGCGCGAAAGATATTGCCGCTCGCGCGGCGGTTGCGCGCCCAGCGCCATCACCTGTTCATCGTCGGCCTGCTGCGCGCTCCTGGCACGAAGCCGAACGCTGATCTCGATTTCCTGCTTGGGATCGGCCGCGCCGACGAGCTTGGCCCCCTTCGGCAATTGACGGGCGCTGTTCACCAGCGCGACTCGCTTGGTCGAGCTTGCCATGACTTCCTCCGTTTGTGATTGGAAGGCAGATTGTCGCACCTCAACTATAGGTGTAATCTGAAACGCGATTTGGTTCAGATACTGCGACGAATTTTTTCAGAAATGCCGTTACGGGGCGGGAGAAATCATCTGTGACCCAAACCGGCACGCGATCGGTCAATCATTGCGACCCATCCGATGCCAAGAAATTCGATCTAAGATTGTAACCGTCGGCGCACTTGGCCGACCAACGTAAGACGTTTGCCGAAATCTAAACTGCAAAATCATTGACGGAGATGATGCGATGTTGGCCGACCGCAAATGGGTTGAGAGAAATCTCGTTTCGATCCGATCACGACACCGCCGCCGCCCGAGACCTTCGTGGTGAAGCGTGTGAAGGACGCCGCAGTGAAGAAGACCGCGAAGGTCACGGCCGAAGACTTCCGGCGCGAGATCATCGATTTCGATTCAGAGTCGGAGGAGGGCCGCGAGTTCATGGCCTTCTCGACCTCGACCGGCCTGTCGCGCTTCACCGACATTCCCTGGCCGAAGGGGCTTGCGCCGCAGACCGGCCCGAAGCCGAAGGGCAACGGCAAGGGCCCGCTGCCGCGTGCCGACGTGCTGGTCGTGACCTGGACCGTCGACGAGGGCCACGCGCTCAGCCGCGTGCTGACGCCGGGCAAGGACTCACGCAACGACTATATCCCCTACACGCACAATTATACCGCCATCTCCAAGAAGATGCGCAACGGCTGTCCGGCCAAGGAGCTGAAGCGGCTCGGCACCTACTGGACCACGACGATCGGCAAGAAGAAGTGTGTGATCTTCAAATCCGACTCGCACATGTCGCAGGACGGGCCGGACTTGCCGAACGTCGACGTCTGGCGCCAGATCATCACCGAGGTGCAGCCGACGCTGGTCATCACCACGGGCACGGCCGGCGGCATCGGCAAGCAATTCGAGGTCGGCGACGTCGTGGTGTCACCGATCGTGCGCTTCGACTGCCTGTCGAAATTCAAGAAGGAGCCGTTCGCGCAGGAGCACTTTTCCAGCAAGTCCGCCGTGACGAAAAAATTCGCGCAGGCCAAGACGCTGTTCAAGGCCAATTCCGCGCAATTGCCGAAGGACAACACCAGGGCGCCGAAGATCTTCGTGGTGAAGCCGAGCGGCTTGTCGTCCTCGGTGGTGACCACTGACTTCTTCGGCTTCGATACCTCGGACGATCATTTCCACCTCCGGGGGCTTGGCGACGTCTCCGAGATGGGTGACGCCGTCCTTGGCCTCGTGGCCCAGGAGATGGGCGACAAGGCGCCGCGCTGGCTCGCGATCCGCAACGTCTCCGATCCCCAGATCAAGGCGGAGGGAACGCTGAAGCAGCAGGAGCAGGTCGCCGCCCAGATCTACAAGGGTTTTGGCCGCTGGAGCACGGTCTGCAGCGCCATCACCTGTTGGGCCAGCATCGCGGCGGAGCGTTAGGCCACAGAGGCTGACCGGTCAGCCTCCCTTGCTGAAGGCGCCTTGGGTGTCTACCTCTCGCGGGTAGTTTCGTGAGAGGTTCCCACCATGCTGGATGCCGCCATCAAGGCGCTGTCGCAAATGATCTCGCCGCCGATGCGCTCGATCCTGTGGCGCTCGATCGGGCTCGCCTTGGTGCTGATCACCGTGCTGGCGATCGGCCTGCAGCGGCTGCTGAGCTGGTTTGCGACCTATGGCGAGGTCTGGCTCGAGGGCCTGCTCGGGCCGGGCTGGCATTCCGCGCTCGAAATCCTGTCCTGGATCGTCTCGATCGCGGCCGGCCTCGGGGTCGTGTTCGGCGGCGTGTTCCTGATGCCCGCGATCACCTCGCTGGTGGCGAGCCTGTTCGTCGACGACGTCGCCGATATCGTCGAGCGCGAGCATTATCCCGCCGAGCGGCCGGGCGTGGCGCTGCCGTTCAGCCAGGCGATCCTCGAAGGCGTCAAGACCGCCCTGCTGACGCTTTTGGTCTATCTCGCCGCGCTCCCGCTGGTGTTCTTCGCCGGCGCCGGATTCCTGATCTTCTTCCTCGCCGCAGCCTGGCTGATGGGGCGCGAATATTTCGAGCTCGCCGCGATGCGCTTCCGTTCGCCGGAGGAGGCCAAGGCGATGCGGCGCGACCATGCCGCGACCATCTTCACCGCCGGCCTCTTCATCGCCGCCTTCGTCTCGATCCCGATCGTGAACCTGGCGACGCCGATCTTCGGCATGGCCTTCATGGTCCACATGCACAAGCGCCTGTCCGGCTCGCGGCCCGAGCTGATCGAGCCGGCGCGACAGATGCGGTGACGTGCCCCTACGTCACCTGCACTCCGCACTTCCTGAGAAGCATCTTGGCGAAGCCGAACGGGGCCGGCGTGAACGGGCCGGGCGGAGCGCGGGTGATCAGCGCGATGAAGCCGAGCGCGGCCATCGCCAGCCAGAAGCAGAGCCAGAAGCCGTCGATATAGGCGAGCACATTGGCCTCCCGCGCAACGAAGCTTGCGAGCGTGCCGACCGCGCGCGCCGGCGCGGAGCCCGCGCCATGGGCCGCGAAGTGATCGGCAAGCCGCTTCAGCATCCGCACCACGTCGACGTCGCCGACCGTCAGGTTCTGGCCGATATAGAAGGAATGGACCTGCTCGCGCACGCGCAGCCACGTCCCCATCAGCGCCACGCCGATCTCAGCGCCGCCGAGCCGCATGATCTGGATATAGGCGGCAAAGGAGGTGGCGCGGCTCGGGTCGGAGTTCGACAGCGCGATGATGATGAGCGGCAGCAGCGTCGTCGACTGCCCGACCGCCTGCAGCAGCACGATGCCGATGAAATCCTCGCGCGCCCAGTCATGGGTGAGCTGGGTGCCCCAGAGATTGGCGGCGGCAAAGCAGGCAAAGCCAACCACCGTCACGGTGCGCGCGTCGAAATGGCGGAGCAGCCAGATCGAGATTGGCACCAGCACGAACATCGGCAGCGCGCCGTAGGTGAGCAGCAGGATCCCGCTCTGCTCGGGCCGGAGCAGGCCGACATTGCCGAGGAAGTTCGGCACCAGCGATGAATTGGACAGCGATGTCAGCGTGTAGAGCAGGATGACGACCAGCGACAGGCCGATATTGCGCGAGAACAGCACGTTCACATGCGCCCAGGGCTGTCGCACCAGCGACTCGTTGATGAGAAACGCGACGAACAACACCGCGCCGGCAGCGAGCAGCGCCATCACCGTGCCGTTGCCGAGCCAGTCCAGCCGGTTGCCCTGGTCGAGGCCGGCATAGATCATCGCGACAGCCGCACCGAGCAGCACCATGCCGCCCCAATCGGCCTCGCGCAGCAGCGCGCGGTTCAGCGGCTCGCTTGGCGTGCCCAGATAAACCATCAAGCCCATCAGCGGCGCGATCACGACGCCCTGCCAATACAGCCATTGCCAGCCGAGATGATCGACATAGAAGCCGACCAGCGAGCTCGACGTGTCCAGCGCGAATCCGACACGGATCGAATAGAGCGCGATCGCCGGCAGCCACCAGCGGATCGGCAGGTTGCGGAACACGATCATCAGGGTCGCCGGTACGAAGGTGCCGAGCAGCAAACCATGCGCCACGCTGAGCACGAGCAACGTAGAATAATCGTGCACGAAGGGAATGATCGCCGACGCCGCGGCGTAGACCAGACTGGGAATGCCGAGCACACGGCGCAGGCCGAACACGGTCGCAAGCCATGCCACCGCGGGCGCGATGAAGATCTGCGAGCCGATGCCGGCGGTGGAGAGCCAGGCGCCTTCGTCGAAGGAAAGCCCGAACGCGCCGCGCAGATCAGGCAGGCCGACCGTGGTCAGACGGCTGTCGAAATTGGCGAGGAACGAGCCGAGCAGCACCGCCGCCACCGCGAACAACGGCTGTGGCGCGATGCCTCCGCGCGAGATTGGTCCGCGATCGACATCGTCATTTCGCGCCATTGCCGGCCTTCGTGTCGATGCTGGTGACGACCGACATGCCAGGCACCAGCCGCGCCAGCAGCGGCTGATTGTCGTCGAACTGGATGCGAACCGGGATGCGCTGCACGACCTTGGTGAAATTGCCGGTCGCATTATCGGGCGGCAGCAGCGCGACCTGCGCGCCGGTTGCGGGAGCAATGCGCTCGACCCGGCCGCGCAATTTCTCCCGCGGGAAACTGTCGACGGTGATCTCGACCGGCTGCCCGGGCGTCACATGCGTGAGCTGGGTCTCCTTGTAGTTCGCGATCACATAGACCTTTGGCAGCGGCACCACGTTGATGAGGTTGGTGCCGATATTGACGTAATCGCCCGGCTGCACCTGACGCTCGCCGACGACGCCGTCGAAGGGCGCGGTGATCTTGGTGTAACCAAGCCTCAGCTTGGCGCTCGCCAGCGTCGCCTTGGTGGCTTCGAGATCGGCGGCGCGCTGCTTCTTGGTGCCTTGCAGGACCTCGAGCTGATGCTGCTGGGCGGCGATCACCGCGCGGCTGGCACGTACATCGGCCTGCGCCTTGGCGAGGCCCGCGACCGCCTGCTCGAGCCGCTGCCGCGTGCCGGCTTCGGTCTGCGACAGCGATTGCTGGCGCTGCTGCTCCTGCTTGGCTTCGACCTCCAGGGCTTCCGCCGACAGGCGCGAGGCCTCGGCCTGCGCGATCGTCGCGTATTGCAGCTCGATCTGGTTGGCGAGATTGTCGAGCACGGCTTGCGCGGCAGCCACGGCCGCCTCGGACTGCGCGACCTGGGCCTGGTAGTCGGCGGGATCGATCTGGATCAGGAGGTCGCCGGCCCTGACGCGCTGGAAGTCGGTCACCCCGACGGTCAGCACCTCGCCGGAGACGCGGCTCGCAAGCCTTGTCAGCTCGGAACGCACATAGGCGTCATTGGTGGTCTGGACCACGGCGCTGCCGACCCATTCGTCGAAACGCAGCGTCGCCAGCGCGACGAAGCCGAGCGCGACGATGACGGCGAAGAACGGGATCGCGAGCCGGCTCCAGAGCGAGCTTGCTGGCGGTTGTGCGGGCTTTGGTGATGGGGCCGGTACGGCGGCAGGCGGCGGTGACGAAACTTGTTGCTGCTGACTCACGATAGGCCCCCAAAACCACTTTGCTCGAATGCCGTTCTCACACCGTCTTCTCCGGCCACCGGCAGAGATCGTTGATCAGGCACACCTCGCAGCGCGGCTTGCGCGCGAGGCAAGTATAGCGGCCATGCAGGATCAGCCAATGATGGGCATGCAGCATGAACTCGGCCGGAATCACCTTTTCGAGACCAAGCTCGACTTCGAGCGGCGTCTTGCCGGGGGCGAGCCCGGTGCGGTTACCGACGCGGAAGACATGTGTGTCGACCGCCATGGTGTGCTCGCCAAAGGCCATGTTGAGCACGACATTGGCGGTCTTGCGCCCGGCGCCGGGCAGCGACTCGATCTCGGCGCGCGTGCGCGGCACCTCGCCGCCGAAATCGCTGAGCACTTTGGCGGACAGCGCGATGACGTTCTTGGCCTTGGTGCGATAGAGGCCGATGGTCTTGATGTACTCACGCAGGCGTTCTTCGCCGAGGTCGAGCATCTTCTGCGGCGTATCGGCGATCTCGAACAAGGCGCGCGTCGCCTTGTTGACACCGGCATCGGTCGCCTGCGCCGACAGCACCACGGCGACCAGCAGCGTGAACGGATTGATGTGCTCGAGCTCGCCTTTCGGCTCCGGATTGGCCTTGCGGAAGCGGCTGAAGACCTCGTGGATCTCCGCAGGCGTCCAAGGTTTGATAGAATTGGGCTTTATCGCCTTAGGTGATTTTTTGGCGGGGGCCGATTTCTTAGCGGGCTTGGGCTTCGCGACCGCCGCCTTTGCCTTTTTCTTCGGCACGGCGGCTTTGCGCGGGGCCGGCTTGCGGGTGATTTTCGCCATGATCGGGATATACTGAGGGACGATGAACACAGGCAACGAAATTGAGCACGACAGCGAACAGCAGATCTTCTCCGCGCTGCTGACGCCGCACCGCTCGCTGAACCGCACCGGCTTCCTCGCCGTGATGCTGTTCCTGAGCGTCGTCAGTTTCGTCACCGGCCTCGTCTTCCTGATGATGGGGGCATGGCCGGTGTTCGGCTTCTTCGGCCTCGACGTGCTGGTGATCTGGTGGGCCTTCAAGGTCAATTTCCGCACCGCGCGGGCGCGCGAGGAGATCACGGTCACGCCCACGGAATTGCGGGTGCGGCGGGTCAGCCATCGCGGCCAGGTCGCCGAATGGACCTTCAACCCGCTCTGGGTCCGCCTCGACCTGGAGGTCGACGAGGACTTTGGCATCGAGCATCTCTATTTGATCTCGCGCGGCCACCAGATCCAGATCGCAAGGTTCCTCGGCCCCGAAGAAAAGGCAAGCTTTTACAAAGGCTTGGTCGAGGCACTGAACGCCGCCAGGCGCGGCCCGACCTACAATCCCGTTAGCTAATGTCATGTCGGAAATCGGGTGGTTTCGTACCCGTGCCGCGCCTACATTTCCGCTCATGATGACACTCGCCATTCATGACCAGCGCCTGGCCAGGCCGGGCTCCCAGAACGCCGCGCTCCGCGACTACGATTCGGTGCGCCGGGCCATCGCGTTCATCTCGGAGAACTGGCGCACGCAACCGACCATCGAGGCGATGGCGGATGCGGCGGGCGTCACACCGGACGAGCTGCACCATCTGTTCCGTCGCTGGGCCTCGATCACGCCGAAGGCCTTCATGCAGGCGCTCACCCTCGACCACGCCAAGGGGCTATTGCGGGATTCCGCGAGCATCCTCGATGCGGCGCTCGACTCCGGCCTGTCGGGACCGGGCCGGCTGCACGACCTCTTCGTCACGCATGAAGCGATGTCGCCGGGCGAATGGAAGCACGGCGGCGCAGGCCTCACCCTGCGCTACGGCTTCCATCCTTCGCCGTTCGGCACCGCGATCGTGATCGCGACCGACCGCGGCCTGTCGGGCCTTGCCTTCGCCGACCCCGGCGAGGAGCAGATCGCACTGGCGGACATGACGCGGCGCTGGCCGAACGCGACCTATGTGGAAGATCACGAGGGCACCGCGCCGCTCGCCGCGCGCATCTTCGACACGAAACTGTGGCGGCCAGATCAGCCGTTGCGCGTCGTCATGATCGGCACCGATTTCGAGGTGCGGGTGTGGGAGACGCTGCTGAAGATTCCTATGGGCCGCGCGGTGTCCTATTCGGACATCGCCTGCAACATCAACAGCCCGAAGGCCTCGCGCGCCGTCGGTGCCGCGGTCGGCAAGAACCCGGTTTCGTTCGTCGTGCCGTGCCACCGCGCGCTCGGCAAGAGCGGCACGCTCACCGGCTATCACTGGGGCATCACGCGGAAGCAGGCGATGCTGGGCTGGGAAGCCGGGCAGCTGGGGATGCAGTAATCTAGGCGAGCTGCCGTAGGGTGGGCAAAGGCGCATCGCGCCGTGCCCACGACCTTTCTGAAACCGCCGACAGAACGTGGGCACGCTTCGCTTTGCCCACCCTACGGCACCGCGCTTGCGGCGAAACCCTAGCCCGCCAGATCCAGCTTCGACGCCACCGTCGAATCCGCATTGAGCCGGTAGATGATCGGCACGCCCGTCGCGAGCTCACGCTTCAAAATGCCTTCGGGCGACAGCTTCTCCAGTACCATGATCAGCGCGCGCAGCGAATTGCCGTGGGCGGCGACCAGCGTGCGCTTGCCGTTGAGCACGCCGGGCAGGATCTCCTGCACGTAATAGGGCAGGGCACGCGCGAGCGTGTCCTTCAGGCTTTCGCCGCCGGGGGGCGGCACGTCGTAGGAGCGGCGCCAGATCAGCACCTGGTCCTCGCCCCATTTCTTGCGGGCGTCGTCCTTGTTGAGGCCGGAGAGATCGCCGTAGTCGCGCTCGTTCAGCGCGAGGTTCTTCGAGGTCGGCAGGCCCTCCTGGCCGAGCTCGCCGAGAATGAGGTCGAGCGTGTGCTGCGCGCGCGTCAGCACCGAGGTGTAGGCGACATCGAACACGAGGCCTTGCGCCTTCAGCTTGCGGCCGGCCTCAGAGGCTTCCTTGACGCCGAGCTCGGTGAGATCAGGATCCTTCCAGCCCGTGAACAGGTTCTTCAGATTCCATTCGCTTTGGCCGTGGCGCACGAGCACGAGGAGACGTTCACTCATCAACTGCTTTCCATCTCGTTCATTGTCTTGAGCATGACCTCGCCGGAAAACCGCTTCACACTTTTCCGGGTCATGCTCGCGTTCAGATGTCGGATAGGCCGAGCACGTCGGCCATGGAGTAGTGCCCCGGCTGCTTGCCGTGCGCCCACAGCGCCGCCTTCAGCGCACCATGGGCGAACAGCATGCGGTCTTCGGCGAGATGCGACAGCGTCAGCCGCTCGAACGGGCCGAGGAAGGTCACACTGTGCTCGCCGGCGACGGTGCCGCCGCGCAGGGAGGCAAAGCCGATATTGCCCGGCTTGCGCGCGCCGGTGATGCCGTCGCGGCCGCGTTCCGAATGATCCTCGAGCGAAATGCCGCGACCGGCCGCAGCAGCCTGCCCCAGCATCAGAGCCGTGCCCGAAGGCGCATCGACCTTCATGCGGTGATGGGATTCGACGATCTCGATATCAAAATTCTCGTCGAGCGCCTTGGCGACGCGCTTGACCACGGCGGCGAGCAGATTGACGCCCAGGCTCATATTGCCGGACTGCACCACGACCGCGCGGTTGGTGACGCTTTTGATCACGGCGTTGTCCGAGGCCGACAGCCCGGTGGTGCCGATGACATGAACGAGCCCGCGCTCGGCGGCGATCGCGACGTTGGCGATGGTCGCGGCCGGCACGGTGAAATCGAGGATGCCGTCGGCCTCCTTCGACATCGCCCAGAGATCGGCCGAGAGCTTGATGCCGTTGGCGGGCAGGCCTGCGAGCACGCCGGCATCCTTGCCCAGCAGCTCCGAGCCCGGCGCCTCCAGGGCGCCCGCCAGCACCGCGCCTTTGGTGTCGGCAATGGCCCGCGTCAGGGCGCGGCCCATCCGGCCGCCGGCTCCAGCAACAATCAAGCGCATGTCTGACATGGTGCGATCCTCTCCACGCCCTATAGCGGGAGCGGACCGTTCCGGCAACCGATCAGACTTTTAAAATGCCCGTGGAGCGGGTCTCCCCCGAACACAGGCGCAGGGCTAGAGCGGAAGCTCCAGGTCCTTCTTGAGCACGACCTGGCCATCGCGCTCGACGACATAGGTGGCCTTGTAGGAGCCACGTTCCCAGCCCCCAGGAGGTCGCTTCTTCCCCGCAAAGAGCATAAATTGCGCCTTGTTGGTCTGAAGTGGTGCAGACCGATTTTCCGCAATGACATTGTCGAGGGGATCCTTGATGACGAGCCATTGCGCGTCGCCTGCCTTCAGCCCGATGGCCCGCACGAACGCGACGATTGCCATCGAACTGGCAGACGGCATTTGCCCATCGGCACTGCCGTCCTCGATGAGTTCCATCGTGACCGGACCCGTCGTAAAGCCCGCATTGAGGATGGCACGTTCCTGATACTCGAGTTTCGGGCGAAGGGCGGCAAGCCAGAGGGATTGACCGCCCTCGCAAGACTCGGGACGAACGCCATACGCAAAGGGATCGACGACCATGCCATTGTGCCTCACGGTGAAATGCAGGTGAGGATACTCCGTGAGGCCGGAGAGTCCGACGCGGCCGATCGCCTGTCCAAGTTCGACCTTGTCTCCAGGCTTGACCAACACACTGCCTGCGGCCAGGTGGCAGTACTGGGTTTCCCACTGCTCGGGATGTTCGATGACGACGCCATTGCCACACTCGGCCTCGCGCACCGCTTCGCGTCCCGATTTTGTGAGAGCGCCGTCTGGAGCATCATAGCGTGTACGAAGAATGCGACCGGCTGCGGCTGTGCGCACTTCCACGCCGGCTTTTTGCACTGCCAGTGAGGGCAAACGAAAGTCGGTGCCGTTGTGGTCGTCATAAGTCAGCGTGCCGCACTTGTAATCCCGCGCCGACCGCGACGGATCGAGATCGGTGTAATTCTGGATGAAGCAGGTGCGGCCAGGCTCGCAGGCAATCGGAAGCGCCAATTGAATGTTCTGGGCATCGGCATGGAAACCGGCACCAACCAATGCCAGAGCAGCGAGCGCCCGGTAGAGGAAACCTGCGCAGCTCATGCGACTCGACATAACGGAAAATCCCGTACTCAGTCAGGCGAACGCTTGCCAGCCGTCCGCAATGTCATCGGATCCGCTTCGTTCAATCGACAGTCGGAGGCCGGCCGGCTCACCGGGTTCTCGCGCCTGCCGGCGCCAAAAGGCGACTGCGTGAGATGATACAGCAGAAAGAATTCCGACTGTCTGTTGATCCCCAATTTG
The DNA here is from genome assembly GCF_054185225.1 of Bradyrhizobium sp. 18BD. Classification (NCBI taxonomy): domain Bacteria; kingdom Pseudomonadati; phylum Pseudomonadota; class Alphaproteobacteria; order Hyphomicrobiales; family Nitrobacteraceae; genus Bradyrhizobium; species Bradyrhizobium sp. 18BD. The sequence continues at coordinate 13,851 of NZ_JAVAYL010000019.1, forward strand.
AGCATGATCCTCTTGGTGTAGGTTCGCACCGTTGCCTCGGTCAGCCGAAGCTCGGCTCCAATATCGCGAGGGCACTGGAATTGAAGAATCCGGGCGACGATTCTTTCCTCGGCCCAGTTCAACCCGAAGGCAGAAGCAATGCAGTGCGCGCCCTGCACCTCGTCGAATTGCGGTACGACGATGAGGGCCTTTCCCAGCTTGTCATGCGTTGGAACGGCGCCGATCTTGGCGAAGGCGAATTGCTGACGATCCATCGAGAGCGGTACCGTAGTATTGGACCATCCATGGGCCCCGCTCTCAACGAGCACTTTCCCGATTGCCCTCCGCAAGCTCTCGGTCACAGAACCGCATGAGCCGGCGAGCCTGCCACCATCCATCCTGAGCAGCTCGCGCTTGGCAAGCAGCACTCGTCCACCACGATTGACTGCGTAAATGTGCAGGCCCTGGTCTGCGACGATGGCGGGAAAGGTCAGCTCTTCGAGCCAGACCTGCTCATCGACATGCCCCGGCGTTTGCCGGGCAAGTGAATGAGCAGCCTTCCATATCGGGCGCACAGTATGCGCCAGACCGGGAATCTCGGCTGCCGCAAGCGCGGTCGGTCGCCATCCGGCCACGAAAACGACCGTGGCTCGCTCACCGGAGGCAAACCTGCCAATGACTGAATGGCTCTCCGTCGGGGGCTCCGCGCCGATCAACTTGCGCACGAGCGCCGTCCGGGAATTGATCGGCTCGAAAGAGGCGACGTCTTCGGCGGTGCCCTTGCGCGCAATTCGCGCAACCATCGTCGTGCATGACGGATCCGTAGGGGCGCCTCCGGTCCTGACTTCTTCCAACCCGGAGGAGGATATCATCGCGACGTAGCAGCTCCTGCAACCGAGCAATTCCGCCATGGCCTTCGCGAAATATTCCATTGCGGTCTGTTGCGGGCGCGGCTCCGGACAAGGCCCTGATGGACCACATCCGTCGTTGCCTTGCTTCGAGGCGGGCTCGACGCCATCGGAACGAAGATCATCCTGTGCGGAAGGTAGTGCCTTATTGCACTCATGCACGGTCGCCTCCCTCGTAGGCCGGCCCACCCCTTACCGGCGCTTAATTCTCCCTGAACGCGCGATTGATCCGTAGTGTCATCGGCTGCAAAAGATATTCCGCAAAGGTTCGTTCCCCCGTCTCGACAAATATCTCGACAGGCATTCCAGGCATCAACGTCGAGATGTAGGACGCCGTCGGCGCGTTGGGGTCCAGCTCGACCTCCGCCAAATAGGAGCTCACGCCGGAACTGGTATCGGTCAGCGCATCTGCCGCAACGCCGACGACCCTTCCCTCGAGCATTGGCCGCCTACGAATATTCAGCGCGTGAACCCGCACACGCGCCATCTGTCCGACATAGACCTCCTCCCGATCGGCAGGCTTCAATGTCGCCTCGATGACAAGCCGATCTTGCGTCGGAACGATTTCCATAAGGGTTTCCCGAGGTCCAAGCACGGCATTGAGATCCCTGCTGTTGAGGCCGACGATCCTTCCACTTTCGGGGGCACGCAATTCAGACCGGACAAGCTGGGCACGCAACGCGGCAATTCGATGTCTCAGGTCGCCGATTTCCTCGCTCGTCGCGTGCAGCTGCTTGGCGATATCCTGATTTTGGTTGAACCCCAGCTGCCGGCGTCTGTCCTGCAGCTCCGAGATCTTGCCCTGCATCTCCGAAATTGATGCGGCATTGCGCTCGACCTGTCCGGCGGCCTCGGCTTCGGCGCGTTGCAACGCCAGCACACGTGGTTTGCGGGCGAGGCCCTTTGCCAGGAGATAGCTCGTGTCGGCTATCTCTTCTCGTAGCAGCTTGAGTTGCTGTTGGAGTCCTTGAGTGTTGCTCTCCAAGCCGCGGATGGCGTCCGCGTTTTGCAGCATCTGCTGATCGATCACCTTGCGCTCGTTTTCGATCGCGGCCAGTCGCGCAGCAAATTCAGCCTCCTGGGTTTGAATGGCGATACGCGCGGAGAGAAGGGTCGCACTTTGCAGCAATTCGTCCGGAAACCGGATTGACTTCGCGGCGTCCTGCTCCGCCGCCAGCCGGGCCTCCATCGCCAGGTCGGCAAAGAACTTCGTTTCGAGGGAGCCAAGAGTCGCCTCGATCTGCGCGGTGTCGAGCCGTGCAATGAGTTGACCGGCTTCGACGTGATCGTTCTCCCGGACATAGATCGATTTGATGATTCCGCCTTCCAGATGTTGCACCGCCTTGCGCTTTGAATGGACCTTGATGAATCCTGGTGCCATGACCGCGCCGCGGAGCGGAACCATGGTTGCCCACAAGCCGAAGCCGCAAAATTGCAGGACGAGCAACACGCAGCCCCATGCGATGATCCGTCGCATGTCGGATCGCGGTCGCTCCGTCGGCCATGTCTTCGACCGGAGGCCGGCAACAGGCGCGGATATCACGACGGCATGACCGGTCTGTATCATGGAAGGACCCTCCTCCCTGACAGCTTCTGAGGTTGGGCGTTGCGAGGGAGCACAGACGGACCCGGTACCGGTGCCGGCCGCTGGGCGCGGAGAACCTCAAATGGAGGTCCGAAGGCGACCTGGTTGCCGTCCCTCAACAGCAGCACGGCATCGGCGATGGTCAATAGCCGCGGCCGGTGGGTGACGATCACGGATGCTGCGCCGCGCGCTTTGGCTGATTGAATGGCGGAGCACAACGCTTCTTCGCCGTCCGGGTCGAGATTGGCATTGGGTTCATCCAACAAGAGCAATCTGCGATTGCCGAAGAAAGCACGTGCAAGACCAATGCGCTGACGCTGGCCACCAGATAGCCTGCTACCGTCGCGGCCGATCTCGGTCTGGTAGCCGGCCGGAAGGGACAGGATCATTTCATGCGCCTGCGCGAGCATGGCCGCGGCGACGATGGCCTCGTCCCCTGCGCATTCATCAAACCCAGCGATGGCTTCGGCCACCGTTCCATCCAGGAGCTGCACGTCCTGGGGGAGGTAGCCGACGAATTGCCCAAGCTGGTCGGGATCCCAGGTATGGAGTGCTGCGTGGTCCAACCGGATCGTACCGCTGGTCGGCCGCTCGAGGCCTGCCATCAAGCGTAGCAATGTGGATTTTCCAGCGCCGGTCGGTCCGATCACGACGACAAGTTCGGAAGGCCGGCATTGAAATGATACGCCCGCGAGAATGGGACGCTGCGTCCCGCCAATCCGAAATGTCACCCGTTCGACCTGGAGGATGCCGGATGGCGGCGGAAGCAACGTCTTCTGCGAACGCGCGAGAACCGGTATCGCGGCGTTGCAGACATGCATCCAGGCGTCCTGCGCAGATGCCAGCGCGCGCCAGGCCGAGACCAACCCTTCCATGGGCTGCAACGTGCGGGCTATCAGGATCGAGCTCGCGATCAGACTGCCGGACAGCACCTCGTTCTGGAGCACGAGCCAGGCACCGGTGCCGATCGCGGCAATCTGCAGGATCGTCCTGACCATTCGCGCGGCGGCCGTAATCGTGTAGATGCGTTCGCTGGCCCGCACGACCGGAGACAGGGCTTCGTCATTGAGGCTCATGAACGCGCGGATGGCGCCCCGGGTCCAGCCCATCGCCCGCACCACGCTGGAGTGCCGGACGATTCCATCGAGCAACGCCTGCGTCTTCAACGCGGCCTGCGAAGCCTGCGCGATTTCCCCGCGCGCGATCCGGTGGCTTGCAACACCCATCGCCAACAGAATCCCCACCCCGATCAGGGCTATGATGCCATACCAGGGGTGCAGGAAGAACAGGATGAGAATAAACACCGGAAGGAAGGGAGCGTCTATCAGCGATGTGACCGTTCCACTCGACAGGAAACTTCTCAACTCGCGAAGCTTGACGAGATCGTGCGGCCGGCCGTCGGCCGGCGCTGTACCGATGATGCTGCCTTCAAGGATGATCGGAGCGAGGCAGTGCTCGAACCCAACTGCGAACCGGCTCAACAGGCGGTTACGAAAGGTGTCGAAGGCAGCGCTGAAAACGAGAGCGCCCACCGCAATGACGGTGAGGCCGACAAGCGTCTCAACGCTACCACTGCTGAGCACACGGTCGAACACTTCAATGGAATAGAACGGTACAACCAGCAGCAGCAGGTTTACGGACACGCTGAAGCAGACGATCCACACCAACGCGGATCGTCCGGGAATCAAGGTCACCAGCAATCTCTGGCCAGATGCTGGGGTCGCTCCACGGTTACGCGAATACATAATTGGCCGGTACTATCACTGACTGAAAACTGCAGCGGGCGGGGCGGCCTGACAACCGCCCCGCTGCTAGTCGGCGCTAGACAACCTCGATCGCCGTATAACCGGCGGCATTGTTGATGTCGTCGATCGACTCGAACGGTGTCGCACCGCCCGAAACGCCGTCGAGCTGAATGGTGCCGAAGCCGAAATCCAGCACGGTGTTGGTGCCGTCGTCGTCCACGACGACCGTGGCCGGGTCAAAGCCTGGCGGAGCATCGACATGAACGACATCGCCGTCAGCCGCACTGAGATCGGTGACCTCATCGTTTCCGAAGTTGGTCGCCGTGCCGTCGCCGAAATTGTGCGTATCGGTTCCGCCGCCGCCGGTCAGCACATCGTCGCCGAGTCCGCCGCTGAGCACGTCGGCGCCGTTGCCGCCGCTCAACTCGTCATCGCCGGCATCGCCATTCAGGGTGTCGTTGCCGGCGCCTCCCGACAGGGAGTCGGCGCCATCTCCACCATTCAGGACATCGGTTCCGTCGCCGCCAGCCAGCGTGTCGTCTCCGGCGTCGCCGTTGAGCGTATCGTTGCCAGCGTCGCCGCTGAGTTCGTCATCGCCGTCACCGCCGCTCATGATGTCATTGCCGGCTCCGCCGGCCATGAGGTCATCTCCGGCATCGCCGAACATCGTATCGTTGCCGGCCCCGCCATCCATGAGATCATCGCCGGCATTGCCATGCATGGTGTCATTGCCGTCGCCACCGTTCAGCGTATCGGCGCCGGCACCACCGTTCAGGATGTCGTCACCCGTGCCGCCATTCAGCAGGTCATTGCCAAGTCCGCCGTTGAGCGTGTCGTTGCCGGCGTCGCCATTCAGAGTGTCATCCCCGAGGCCACCATTGAGTATGTCGTTACCGTCGCCGCCGTTCAGCACGTCATTGCCGGCATCGCCGCTCAGCGTGTCGTCGCCGGCGTCGCCCCACAGGGTGTCGGCACCTGCGCCGCCATGAACGTCATCATTGCCGTCGCCGCCGTGGATGCTGTCGTCGCCTGCGTCACCAAAGAGGTGATCGTTGCCGGTTCCCCCATCGATAGTATCATTGCCCGCGTCTCCATGGATGGTGTCCACGCCAGCATTTCCGTTCAGCGTATCGTTGCCCGCTCCACCATTGATCGTGTCATCGCCGTCGCCACCGGTGATGGTATCGATACCGGCATTTCCATCCAGTGTGTCGTTGCCGGCACCGCCATCGATGTTATCGTTGCCCGGGCCGCCGCTTACGGTATCGTTTCCGTCGAGACCGGTGATGGTGTCGTTGCCTTGCAGGCCAAAGATCTGATCGTCCGCAGCCGTGCCGGGCAATACATCGTCGCCTGCTGTTCCAATGATGAGTGCCATGATCTCCGCTCCCTTTGCACAGAAATGCGCGACGCGGGTCGCGTTGCGGCCCGTCATGGACGTCGCAGATTTCGGGTTTGGCTTGGGCCCATCACCGATTGATGTGGGCTTCGATCAAGCAACCTTGGATGAAAGGAGAGCGATGCAGCAATCCCCATTTGGGGACAAAATAATACGGCAAGCTAGTGGACCCAATGACGACGACAAGTCTTCGTCTCAGGCGCGAGCGGACTCACTCGTTCGATCGAATGAGTCCGCCATGGCGATATCGGCGTGAGTGCGTGCGGACATGAGCCCGACGATCTCCCGATCGCCTACGACCATCGCACCCTCGTCCTGTCCACGAGATCCGGAGATATTCGCGTCAACCCGGGATATGCTTTGCTGACAATCCGTCTTCAGGGCTGCGGGCCGTCATAGCCCTCGATGATGATGAGGTCGGCGATCGAGTGCGGCTGGCGCACCTTGATGTTGGCCTGGTATTCCGGCGAATTGTAGCAGGCGATCGCGGTCTCGTAGTCCGGGAATTCGATCACGACGTTACGGGTGCGGCTGGCACCTTCGACGGTGGTGAACTTGCCGGCGCGGACGACGAAGCGGCCGCCCCATTTCTTGAAGATCGGACCGTTGGCGACGGCATAGGGCTTGTAGCCCTCGTCATTGCTCACATCGACGCGTCCGATCCAGTAGCCCTTTGCCATTGTTCGTCTCCCTTTCTAGTTGATGGTCTATTTGAGCATGATCTGATCGAAAAACCGCTTCGCACTTTTCGCTAACGCGGCCCTTCGGGTCCGGATCATGTTCCGAGCGCCTCTGCGATCTCGGCGTGAATGGCGTCTGCGACCGCCTTGGGGTCGGCGGCTTCCACCACCGGCCGCCCGACGACGAGATAATCGGCGCCTGCGACAATCGCGCGACCGGGTGTCATGATGCGCTTCTGGTCGCCACTTGCCGAACCCGCCGGCCGGATGCCTGGTGTGACGAGACTCATCTGGTGGCCGACGATCTTGCGAAGGCTGCCGACCTCCTCGGGCGAGGACACGAGCCCATCGACGCCGAGCACCTGCGCTTGCTGCGCGCGCGCTTCGACCAGTTCGGAGACACCGAGCCGATAGCCGGCCGCGTGCAGATCATCCTCGTTGTAGGAGGTCAGCACCGTGACGGCAAGAATCTTCAGCTTCGAGCTGCCGCGGCCCTCGACGGCGCCTTTCATGGTCTGCGGATAGGCATGCACGGTGACGAAGGTCGCGCCCAGCTTGGCGACGCTCTCGGTGCCGCGCGCGACCGTGTTGCCGATGTCGTGCATCTTGAGATCGGCGAACACCTTCTTGCCCTTGTCGGCGAGCTTGCCGATCAGCGGCAGGCCGCCGGCATAGGCGAGCTGATAGCCGATCTTGTAGAACGAGACGCTGTCGCCGAGCTTCGCGATCATCGCCTCCGCGGCATCGACGCTGGGCAAATCGAGCGCAACGATCAGGCGGTCTTTCGGGGCGATTTCGGCTGGCGTCATGTCACCTCACATCATGCGTTGGGAAATGTCGATCAACTGCCGCACCAACTCCTTCAACGAGGCGATATCACTCTCGTTCTTCAACCTGTCCATATCGTCATAGGCCTGGTCGGCAAAGGCGAGCGTGAGCTGGCTGGCGATCACATTGGCGTGGCAGGAAGTCAGGATCAGCCTGAGCGCCTGGAGCGCGCGGGCGGCACCTAACCGGCTCTGCGAGGCGCCGGCGAGCGCGAAGGCGCGATGGCGGAACACCTCGCCGCGCGCCTCGTGCGGATCCTGCACGCGGCTGACCCAGTCGATCGCGTTCTTCACCAACGGCGGCACCGAGGCGTTGTACTCAGGGGAGACGATCAGCACGCCATGATGCGCGCCGATCATGCGCTTGAGATTGACGGCGTGCTTGGGCACGCCTGATTTGGCCTGGAGATCGCCGTCATAGATCGGCAGCGGGAAATCGGCGAGCGAGATGCGGGTGACGTCGATCCCGGCCTGGGCGAATTCATAGGCCGCGACCGCCGCCAGCTTCGCATTGTGCGAGCCGGTGCGCAGCGAGCCGGGAATGACCAGAATTTTCGGAGCTGACATCCAATCCAATACGTTCGGCGAAACGAGCCCGCCGCGCATAGAAGGAAGCCGGCGGTATTAGTCCTTGCGATACACCCAGACGCGGGCCGGCGGAAGGTTCATCCAGATCCGTTCCGAGGCCTCTGTGGACACGCCAGGCAGCGATTTCGGGATCGGCGGCACCACCGCATAGGTGAACTGAACGAAGGGCGCGCCGGGCGCGAGTGCCGTGAAGGCGTCGCGGATCAGCCGCAGCCGCGTCAGCATCGGTTTTGTCACCAGCGGCAGGCCCGAGACGACGGCGCTGGCCGGTGCGCTCAGCACATTCCAGAGCGTGTCGCGCAGGCGGTAGGCATCACCTTGCACCACCTTGGCTTGCGGATAGCGGTCGCGCAGCAGGGCGCAGAAGCCGGGATTGTATTCGACCAGGACAAGACGCTTCTGGTCGACGCCGCGCTCGACCAGGGCCGAGGTGATGGCGCCGGTGCCGGGCCCGAGCTCGACCACCGGTGCGTCCGAATCGATGTCGACGTAATGCGCCATGGTCCGGGCCAGCAGCTTGCCCGACGGCATCACCGCGCCCATGTGCAGCGGCTTTTCAATCCACGATCTGAGAAAGCGCACCTCGTCATCAAGACGGGGCTTCTTCAACGCACGCGCGGACGATGGCAATGGCATGTCAGGACCGGACGGGACCGCGGGACCGCGTGTCAGAAAATGGTCATAAAGAGGTATAGGCCGGAAGAGGTATGGTCAAGCCGAGTCAGTTCGCCCGATTACCGAAGAAGTCCTTGACCTTGGCGAAGAAACCCTCGGATTCCGGCTGGGTGTTGCCGGAGGAGAGCTTTTCGAACTCGGCCAGCAATTCCTGCTGCTTCTTGGTGAGGTTCTGCGGGGTCTCGACCACGACCTGGACATACATGTCGCCGGTCTGGCGCGACCGCAGCACCGGCATGCCTTTTGATGCAATGCGGAATCGGCGGTTGGACTGAGTCCCGGCCGGCACCTTCACCTTGGCCTTGGCCTTGTCGATGGTCGGCACCTCGAATTCGCCGCCGAGGGCGGCCGTCACCATCGAGATCGGCACCCGGCAATGCAAATCGGCGCCGTCGCGCTGGAAGAACTGGTGCTGGGCCAGCGACAGGAAGATGTAAAGGTCGCCGGGCGGTCCGCCCCGGACACCGGCCTCGCCTTCGCCGGCGAGCCTGATCCGGGTGCCGTCCTCGACGCCCTGGGGAATGTTGACCGACAGCGTCCGCTCGCGGGTGACGCGGCCCTGGCCCGAGCAGGACGGGCAGGCGTCCTCGATCATCTGGCCGCGGCCCTGGCAGCCGGGGCAGGTGCGCTCCAGCGTGAAGAAGCCCTGCGACTGCCTCACGCGGCCGGCGCCGCCACAGGTCGAGCAGGTCTTCGGCTTGGTGCCGGCCTTGGCGCCGATGCCCGAGCAGGCCTCACAGGTGACCGAGACCGGAATCTCGATCTGCGCGGTCTTGCCGCCGAAGGCTTCCTCGAGGGTGATTTCCATGTTGTAGCGCAGGTCGGCGCCACGCTCGCGGCCGCCACGACCGCGCTGTCCGGCCATGCCGAACAGATCTTCGAAAATGTCGGAAAAGGAGGAGGCGAAGCCCGCGCCGAAACCGGCGCCACCACCGGGACCGCCCTGCTCGAAGGCCGCATGGCCGAAGCGGTCATAGGCGGCGCGCTTGTCCTTGTCCTTGAGGACCTCGTAGGCCTCGTTGATTTCCTTGAACTTGACCTCGCTGGTCTCATCCCCGGGATTGCGGTCGGGATGGAATTTCATCGCCAGCTTGCGGAACGACGATTTCAGCTTGCTCTCGTCGGCCGTGCGTTCGACTTCGAGGGTTTCGTAGTAGCAGCGCTTGGTGGACGTGGACATGTCTGACTCAGTCTATCCGATCGCGATTCAAGTCGGAGCGAAACAACGTCGCCACGCGACGATATAGGCAGCCTTCCGCGTCACGGCAGAGGGCTGCATGGCAGCGTTGAGCATAGCGGCTGGGAATTGATTGATCGTAACGGGACCGACTTCAAAAGAGTCTTCGCCCGTCGAGCCCGACACGAAAGCCTCCCCCCTGAAGGGGGAGGCCAGAGAAGCGTGTGGGGTCCAAGCCGTCCGCATCATACCCTCTCGGGGCTTATGCGGACTTCTTGTTGTTCTTGTCGTCGTCGACCTCGGTGAACTCCGCGTCGACGACGTCGTCCTTGGCCGCGTCCTTCTTGGCGTCGGCCTCGGCCTGCTGCTTGTACATGGCCTCGCCGAGCTTCATCGAAGCCTGCGCCAGCGTCTGGGTCTTGGCCTTGATCGCCTCGGCATCGTCGCCCTTCAGCGCTTCCTTGAGGTCGCCGACGGCATCCTCGATGGCGCGGCGCTCGGTCTCGCCGACCTTCGAACCGTGCTCGGCCAGGGCCTTCTCGGTCGAATGCACCAGACCATCCGCCTCGTTCTTGGCGGTAACGGCCTCGCGGCGCTTCTTGTCCGCCTCGGCATTGGCCTCGGCGTCCTTGACCATCTTCTCGATGTCGGCTTCCGACAGACCACCGGAGGCCTGGATGCGGATCTGCTGCTCCTTGCCCGTGGCCTTGTCCTTGGCCGAGACGTTGACGATGCCGTTGGCGTCGATGTCGAACGTCACCTCGATCTGCGGCATGCCGCGCGGGGCCGGCGGAATGCCCATCAGGTCGAACTGACCGAGCATCTTGTTGTCGGCCGCCATTTCACGCTCGCCCTGGAAGACGCGGATGGTGACCGCGTTCTGGTTATCCTCGGCGGTCGAGAACACCTGGCTCTTCTTGGTCGGGATCGTGGTGTTGCGGTCGATGATGCGGGTGAACACGCCGCCCAGCGTCTCGATGCCCAGCGACAGCGGGGTCACGTCGAGCAGCAGCACGTCCTTGACGTCGCCCTGGAGCACGCCGGCCTGGATCGCCGCGCCGATCGCCACGACTTCGTCCGGGTTGACGCCCTTGTGCGGCTCCTTGCCGAACAGCTGCTTCACAACTTCCTGGACCTTCGGCATGCGCGACATGCCGCCGACCAGAACCACTTCGCCGATCTCACCGGCAGTGACGCCGGCGTCCTTCAGCGCCTTGCGGCAGGGCTCGACGGTCTTCTGGACGAGGTCGTCGACCAGCGCTTCGAACTTGGCGCGGGTGAGCTTCATCGTCAGGTGCTTCGGGCCGGTCTGGTCCGCGGTGATGAAGGGCAGGTTGATCTCGGTCTGCGTCGTCGACGACAGCTCGATCTTGGCCTTTTCAGCGGCTTCCTTCAGGCGCTGCAACGCGAGCTTGTCGTTGCGCAGGTTGATGCCCTGCTCCTTCTGGAACTCGTCGGCGAGGTAGCCAACGAGGCGCATGTCGAAATCTTCGCCGCCGAGGAAGGTGTCGCCGTTGGTCGACTTCACCTCGAACACGCCGTCGCCGATTTCGAGAATGGAGATATCGAACGTACCGCCGCCGAGATCGTACACGGCAATCGTGCCGGCCTTGGTCTTGTCGAGGCCATAGGCCAGCGCAGCCGCGGTCGGCTCGTTGATGATGCGCAGCACTTCAAGGCCCGCGATCTTGCCGGCATCCTTGGTGGCCTGGCGCTGGGCGTCGTTGAAGTAAGCGGGAACGGTGATGACCGCCTGATCGACCTTCTGGCCGAGATGGGCTTCTGCGGTCTCCTTCATCTTCTGCAGGATGAAGGCAGAGACCTGCGAGGGCGAGTAGGTCTGGCCGTCGGCCTCGACCCAAGCGTCGCCGTTGGAAGCCTTCACGATCTTGTACGGAACGAGCTTCTTGTCCTTCTCGACCATCGGGTCGTCGTAGCGGCGGCCGATGAGGCGCTTCACTGCGAAGAACGTACGCTCCGGATTGGTAACGGCCTGGCGCTTGGCAGGCTGGCCGACGAGGCGCTCACCGTCGTCCGTGACGGCGACGATCGAAGGCGTCGTGCGCATGCCTTCGGAATTCTCGATGACTTTGGCGTTCTTGCCATCCATCACGGCGACGCACGAATTCGTGGTGCCGAGGTCGATCCCAATGACCTTTCCCATGGTCCTGATATCCTTGTTTTTGCGGCAGGTTGGCTGGGCCCAGAAGGCACCCGAACCGAAACCCCCTAAGATCAAACATCCGCGATATTGCGATGGTTGAGGCTCATATAGGAGGGGGGGAGGGTGCCGCAAGGACCGAAACGACGTTTTGGCCGTGAAAACATTGGGGTTTGGCAGATCATATCCGGGCTCAACCGCCCTTGCAGGTGAGGAATTATTAACAGGTTCAGGCTTCAGCCAGCCCCCGCCACCGTGATCCGCCCCCGCCCTGTTACCGGCGCCCCAAACCCGCTAAAAGGCGGACCGCCCGGACAGTCGCCCCAGGACTGATTCAGACTGCTTCGCGCGACAAAGCGGCCCGGTCGCCGACCATCGAACGGCCTCAATGTGAACCAATCAGAGTGGCCCATGAAGCTGATCCGCCCCCTCGCCGCGCTCGCCCTTCTCGTCGCCACCGCGCTTCCGGCCCTGGCCGCCGACGCCGTCTACCCGCCCGGGCTTCGCCTCGGCATGGTGCCGCTGGTCGGGCTGAGCACCGCCAAGACCTTTCCGGGCTTCGAGAGCGAAGACGGCAACGTCAAGGTGCTGATCACCGAGCTGCCGCCGGCGGCCTATGGCGAGGTCGTGAGCGCCTTCAATGCCAATCCGGCGGGCACCAACGGCGTCAAGCAGGACAAGATCGAGACGCCTGCGGGCCTTGCCTATTTCACCACCGAGACCGGCAAGTCCGGCGAGACCCCGGTGAAGCGCTATTCGATGATCGTGCCGGGCGCCGGCTTCTCCGGCTATGTCGCGGTGCAGATCCCGGAGAATGCGACCAAGATCTACACCGACGAGGCGGTGCGGCAGATGTTTGCCAGCACCACCACCCGCAAGCAGGTCTCGGCCGAAGAACAGATCGGGCTGATGCCGTTCAAGATCACCGATCTCGCCGACTTCAAGGACATCCGCACGCTGGCGCCGGGCTCGAGCATCATCCTGGCCGACGGTAATGAGAGCTCGGGCTATGAATCGAAGCCGTTCATGATCCTCGGCCTGATCGGCGCCACCCCGCAGCAGGCCGACGACCGCGCCCGCTTCGCCCAGGAGGCCGCACTGCAGATCCCCGGCGTGCGCGAATCCCGCGTGACCATGTCGGAGCCGATCCGCATCAACGGCCAGCAGGGTTTTGAGACCCGCATCGACGGTGTCAGCGGCAAGGACAAGACCCCGGTGACCGTGGTGCAGTGGATCCGCTTCTCGAGCGGCGGCGCGTCGCTCCGCATCATCGCCAGCGCCCCGCGCGACCAATGGTCCGCCGCCTTCACTCGCTTTCGCGCGGTGCGCGACGGCATCCAGCCGAAGGGCTAGCGACCCAAAAGGAGCTCAAGCGCTCACCAGAACCGGCTGCATTTTCGGGCTTCTGTTCGTATACGAACGGAACTAGGCTTCGCCTCCGTTGGATCATCCTGGAGGGAGGCGAACGATGCTCGATCGACGACAAATCCTCGCGGCGCTTGGGACGACGGCGCTGGCGACCCTCGCGCCAACCGCGCTGTTTGCGGCGGGATCGATCAAGCCGGACGACGCCTCCGCGCTGCTCGTGATCGACGTGCAGAACTGCTTCCTGCCGGGCGGCAGTCTCGCCGTGAAGGAAGGCGAGCAGGTCGTGCCCGTCATCAACAAGATCTCGAAAGCGTTCTCGAACGTGGTGATGACGCAGGACTGGCACACGCCCGGCCACGTCTCGTTTGCGTCGGTACACTCGGGCAAGAAGCCGTTCGAGACCGTCGACCTTCCTTATGGCAAGCAGGTGCTGTGGCCCGACCATTGCGTGCAGGGCACCGACGGCGCGGCGCTGTCAAAGGACCTTTCGATCCCGCACGCCGAGCTGATCATCCGCAAGGGCTTTCACAAGGACGTCGACAGCTACTCGGCCTTCGTCGAGGCCGACGGCAAGACCTCGACGGGCCTCGCCGGCTATCTCAAGGGACGCAAGATCAAGCGCGTCTTCGTGGTGGGCCTGGCGACGGATTTCTGCGTCGCCTGGACCGCGCTCGACGCGCGCAAGGCGGGCTTCGAGGCCTATGTGGTGGAAGACGCCTGCCGCGGCATCGACACGCAGGGTTCGCTGGCCAAAGCCTGGGCCGATATGGCCAAGGCCGGCGTGAAACGGATCCAGTCTGCGGATATCGTTCTGAGCGCGTAAGACTTCACGCAGTCATTCCGGGGCGGCTCCAAGAGCCGAACCCGGAATGGAGATCAGTTCGGTGCGCCGCTCGACTCGTTGTTGTTTGCGGCCGCGGCCTTCGCGCCGCCCTTGGCGACACCGACCAAAGCCGGGCGCAGCACGCGCTCGCCGATGGTGTAGCCGGCCTGCACGACCTGCACCACGGTGCCCGACGGCACCGACGCATCGGGCACTTCGAACATCGCCTGCTGGAAGTTCGGGTCGAACTTCTGGCCCAGCGGATCGAACTTCTTCACGCCGTGCTTTTCCAGCGCGTTGAGCAGCGAGCGCTCGGTGAGCTCGACGCCCTCGATCAGCGACTTCAGGCCGGCATCGGCAGCAGCCCGCGCCTCGGCCGGAACGGCATCGAGGGCACGCTGGAGATTGTCGGCGATGTCGAGCACGTCGCGAGCAAAGCCGGTGACGCCGTAGAGCTTGGAGTCAGCGACCTCCTTGGCGGTGCGCTTGCGCAGATTCTCCATCTCGGCCAGCGTCCGCAGCATGCGATCGCGCGCCTCGGCGGCTTCCTTCTGCAGCAGCTCGACCGAACCCGGCTCGGGATCGTCGGGCATGATGTAGGGCTTCGACACCACGGGCTCGCCGGTCGGCGCGGTCGTGTCTTCGGGTTGCCGGTCTCGATCGGTCATCGGCTCTAATCTCGAACTCGTTTCCAGGGATTGTTGGCCCGGATATCGTGCCTAAGCGCGCGAAAATCAAGCGCCCGTGATCGGCGGAAACGCCGGTCAGCCCCCCAAAAGGCGGCTGACGATGCGGGCGGCGTAGTCCACGGTCGGGATCACGCGGGCATAATTCAGCCGCGTCGGCCCGATCACGCCCAAAACACCGACGATGTGGCCGGCGGCATCCCGATACGGCGAGATGATCGTGGAGGAGCCGGACAAGGAAAACAGTTTGTTTTCCGAACCGATAAAGATGCGCACGCCTTCGGCGGTCTCGGCGCGGCCGAGCAGGTCGATGACGCCGCGCTTGGTCTCGAGATCGTCGAACAGGAGGCGAACACGCTCCAGATCCTCCAGCGCGTGCAGATCCTCGAGCAGATTGGCATGGCCGCGCACGATGAGCTGGCGGTCCTCGTTCTCGCCGCCGGACCAGCTCGCGATTCCCGCCGAAATCACCTTCTGCGTGAGCTGATCGAGCTCGGCGCGGGCTTCTCCGAGCGCCGTTTCGAGCTCGAGCCGCGCCTCGGCCAGCGTCCGGCCGCGGATGCGCGCATTGAGGAAATTGCCGGCCTCGGTGATCGCCGAGGAGGGAACTCCGGGCGGCAGCGTCAGCACGCGGTTTTCGACCTGGCCGTCCTCGCCGACGAGGATCACCAGCGCCTTCTCCGGTTCCAGCCGGACGAATTCGATGTGTTTCAGCCGCGCATTGGATTTCGGCGTCAGCACCACGGCTGCGGCGCGGGTCAGGCCCGACAGCCGCGTCAGCGCCTGGTCCAGCGCCGCCTCGACCGATTGGGCGTGCCCGACGGTGGCGAGCTGGCTCTGGATCGACTGCCGCTCGGCCTCGGTGAGGTCGCCGACCTGCATCAGGGCGTCGACGAAGAAGCGCAGGCCGAGTTCCGTCGGCAGCCGGCCGGCGGAGGTGTGCGGGGCGTAGATCAGGCCAAGCTGTTCCAGATCGGCCATGACGTTGCGGACCGAAGCCGGCGACAGCGGCATGGCGATCAGCCGCGAGATGTTGCGCGAGCCGACAGGTTCGCCGGTCGCGAGATAGCTTTCGACAATTTGACGAAAGATGTCGCGGGAACGCTCGTTGAGCTGGGCGAGGCCTGCGCGCGGCGCGATCAGATGGATCGGATCGTGATGGGCCACAGACGGTAACTCCTCTCAGATGCTCATAATTTGTCCATCCCCGAGGGTTCTGACAAGCGTGGCTTTTGCGGACCTGAAATCGGGGCAAGAATCAGGGGGTGAATAAGCCCTTGATCTTCCCCCTTGCCGCCCACCTTCACCCCACCTACAAGCACCGCGAACAGCCCTTTTCCGAGAGTTTTGGAGGATTCCCCATGCGGCCAAGCCGCCGTGCGCCCGACGAATTGCGCCCCGTGACGCTTGAGCGTGGCGTGGTCAAATATGCGGAAGGCTCCTGCCTCGTGAAATTCGGCGACACCCATGTGCTGGTCACCGCCACGCTGGAAGACCGCCTGCCGCCCTGGCTGAAGGGCCAGGGCCGCGGCTGGGTCACCGCCGAATACGGCATGCTGCCGCGCGCGACCTCCGAACGTACCCGCCGCGAAGCTGCCGCCGGCAAGCAGAGCGGCCGCACCGTCGAGATCCAGCGCCTGATCGGCCGCTCGTTGCGCACCATCGTCGATCTCGAAGCGCTCGGCGAACGCCAGATCACGGTCGATTGCGACGTACTCCAGGCCGACGGCGGCACCCGCACGGCCTCGATCACCGGCGCCTGGGTCGCGCTCGCCGATTGCATCAACTGGATGAAGGCGCGCAACATGATCAAGGCCAACGTGATGCGCGACAACGTCGCTGCGATCTCCTGCGGCATCTACAACGGCACGCCCGTGCTCGACCTCGACTATGCTGAGGATTCGGAAGCCGAAACCGACGCCAATTTCGTCATGACCGGCGATGGCCGCATCATCGAGGTGCAGGGTACCGCGGAACGCGAGCCATTCACGCAGGACGAGTTCCTGAAGCTGATCGGCCTGGCGCAAAAGGGCATCGCGCGTCTGGTGGACTTGCAGAAACTGGCCGTGGCGTAGTCAATAGACCCATGCATCGCCGAATCACCGGAAAGCTCGTCATCGCCACCCATAATCCCGGCAAGCTCGCCGAGATGAAGGAGCTGCTCGCGCCTCACGGCATCGAGGCGGTGTCGGCCGGTGAGCTCGGCCTGGGCGAGCCCGACGAGACCGGCAATGATTTCCGCAGCAACGCCGCGGTCAAGGCGATCGCGGCGGCGCAGGCGACCGGGCTTCCGTCCTTTGCCGATGATTCCGGTATCGTGGTCGACGCGCTCGACGGCGCGCCCGGCATTTTCTCCGCGCGCTGGGCCGGGCCGAGCAAGGACTTCGCCGCGGCGATGGCGCAGATCGAGCGCCTGCTGCAGGAGCGCGGCGCGACCACGGCGGACAAGCGCACCGCGCATTTCGTCTCCGCGCTCTGCGTTGCCTGGCCCGACGATCATCTCGAAGAGGTCGAGGCGCGCGTCGACGGCACGCTGGTCTGGCCGCCGCGCGGCACCGCCGGCTTCGGCTACGATCCGATGTTTTTGCCCAATGGTTACGACCGTACCTTCGGCGAGATGACCAGCATCGAGAAGCACGGCCTGCCGCCGCTCGGCCTTGGCCTGTCGCATCGCGCCCGCGCCTTCGTGAAACTGGCGGAGATCTGCCTTGAGCCGCGCTAAGGAAGCTTTCGGCGTTTACGTGCACTGGCCGTTCTGCCTGTCGAAGTGCCCCTATTGCGACTTCAACAGCCATGTCCGCCACGCCGCGATCGACGAGGCGCGCTTTGCTTCCGCTTTCGCGCGCGAGATCGCCACGACCGCCGAGCGCGCGCCCGGGCGCGAAGTCACCTCGATCTTCCTCGGCGGCGGCACGCCGTCATTGATGCAGCCGTCGACCGTCGGCGCCGTGCTCGATGCGATCGGCAAGCACTGGACCGTCGTGAGCGATGTCGAGGTCACGCTTGAGGCCAACCCCACCAGCGTCGAAGCCACGCGCTTTGCCGGCTATCGCGCCGCCGGCGTCAACCGCGTCTCGCTCGGCGTGCAGGCGCTCGACGACGCCTCACTGAAAGCACTGGGCCGCATGCACAGCGCGCGAGAGGCACTCGACGCCGTCGCCATCGCGCGCCGCTCGTTCGACCGTTACTCGTTCGACCTGATCTACGCCCGCCCCGACCAGACGCCGGCGATGTGGGCCGATGAACTTCGCCTCGCGATCGGTGAAGCGGCCGAGCATCTGTCGCTCTATCAACTGACCATTGAAGAAGGCACGCCGTTCTTCGGTCTCCACCAGGCCGGCAAATTGAAGACACCGGACGAAGCGGTCGCGCGCGCGCTCTACGACGTGACGCAGGAGACCTGCGAGAAGCTTGGCCTGCCCGCTTACGAGATCTCCAATCACGCGCGACGCGGCGCCGAGTGCCGGCACAATCTGGTCTACTGGCGCGGCGAGGAATATGCCGGCATCGGTCCCGGCGCCCATGGCCGCCTCGATATCGACGGCGTGCGCCATGCCACCGCCACCGAGAAGCGCCCCGAAGCCTGGCTGATGCGGGTCGAGACCAACGGCGACGGCGTCGTCACCGACGATCTCCTCAACAGCGAAGAACGCGCCGACGAATTTTTGCTGATGGGATTGCGCTTGGCCGAGGGTATCGACCCCGAGCGTTACAAGGCTCTCTCGGGCCGCGAGCTCGACCCCGGCCGCATCGCGCTCTTGCGCGAGGAAGGTGCGATCACGGTGGATGCCACAGGCCGCCTGCGTGTCACGAGCAGCGGTTTTCCGGTGCTGGATGCGGTGGTCGCGGATCTCGCGGCGTAGCGAGTTCGCGGCTTGGTGAGATCTTGTAGCCCGGATGGAGCGAAGCGTAATCCGGGGTCCATCTACGCGGAGAGACTGCTCCCGGATTGCGCTTCGCTCCATCCGGGCTACGAAACTACGGCAGCGTCGCCCCGAACTACGCCCCAAAACTCTTCGGCGAGCCCGCGACCGCAACACCGCCGCCGGTCGTCACCTTCATCACCGCGAGCCCGCGCTCATTGGTACCATCGGCGCGGAAGCGGAACAGGCCGTCGATGCCGGCAAAGCCGGACGGATTGGTGAGCACATCGGCCGAGAAGCGCGTCGTGCCTTGCGTACGCGCGAGCGCGGCGACGAGGGCGACCGCGTCATAGGCGAGCGTCGCGGTGCGGATCGGATCGGCGCCGTATTTGGTGCGATAGCGGCCGGAGAAGGCGCGGAAACCGGCCGGATCGGGCGCGGCATAGAGGCCGCCTTGCAGGTTCTGGCTGGCGTAGACGCGCGGACTGTCCCACAGGCCGGTACCGAGCAACTGGATGTTGCGCAAATTCGCGCCCGCGGCCGTCATCGCATCCGCCACTGAAACCACCGCATCGCCGTCATCGGCGATGAACAGCCCATCCGCACTGCCGAGCTGCTGCGCCACTGCGCGCGCCGGCGTGGCGCGATCGGCGCCGTATTTCTCGAACGCGACGATGCGCCCGCCGCGCCGCGGCACCGCGGCCTTCACCGCGGCCTCGACGACATTGCCATAGGCATTGTCGGGCACCAGCACGGCGACCGAGCGCTTTCCGATGCTGGCGGAATATTCGACGATGCGGTTGACGTCGGACTCGGGAAGGAAAGAGAGCAGATAGACGCCGCGACCGGCGATGCTGGAGTCGGTCGAGAACGCGATGACGGAAATGCCGCGCGTACGCGCGACTTGCGCGACCGCCGGCACCGACTGCGCGAACAGCGGCCCCAGAATGATCTCGGCGCCTTCGTCGACCGCCTGCTGCGCGCCGGCTTGCGCGCCCTGCGGGCTGCCATTGTCGTCCTTGATCAGGAGCTGGATGTTCGGATTCTGGAACTCGGCCAGCGCCATCTCGGCGGCATTGCGCATCGACTGCGCGGCAAGACCGGCATTGCCGGCGGCCGAGAGCGGCAGGATCACGGCGACCTTGACCCCGCCGGTCCCGGCGGTCGTGGCCTGCTGCGGAGGACCTGCCGGTTGGGCCGGGGGCGGGGAGGAGCTGCTGAACGGGTTGGAGAACTGGCTCAGGCTCTGCTGCACGCCGGCGCAGGCCGACAGCACGGGTGCGCCGAGCAGCAGGCCGAGCGCGCTCCGCCGGGTCGCCCCGGACAAACGGGGCCCCTGAACGGGAAACTTTGGATCACGCGGGCCCATGGCAGCTTCTCTTCTGACCAGCCGTCGGCCGGCCGGTCACACAACATTCTTGCCGCGACAGAAGCCGCGGATTCAGGCATATTGTCGGTAAATAGTTAACTAAAACAAAAGGATAATGACCGCTTAACGCGACCGCCCCTCACGTCTGGCTAGCTGTCCACCGTCCGTCACCCAGCATCAAGGCGGCGTTTCCGCCGTGAATATGACGCTGACACCTCATTCCCTCGGGAATGTGATGCCTAATGGATCACATTCCAGTCCTTCCTCACCCCTCACCACAGCATGATCTTTTTCGGTGGACCGGTTCCCAGCCCCGGGGATCATGCCTAAGTTCGTTTCATTATGCGCGCAAAGCCGGCCCCGATAAATACGCCTGAAGGCCCAGACGCCGCTCCGCGCGGTTTCTCCATCGACGCCCATCGGCTACCGGCCCCGAAGGCGGCGCCGGGCCTCTATCTGGTCGCAACCCCGATCGGCAATCTCGGCGACATCACCTTGCGGGCGCTGCAGACGCTGGCCGGCGTCGATGTCATCGCCTGCGAAGACACCAGGATCACGCGGCGCCTGACCGAGCGCTACGCGATTAGCGCCCAACTCAAGCAGTACCACGAGCATAACGCCGAAGCCGCGCGCCCGAAGATCCTGGAAGCGCTCGCCGCAGGCGGCTCGGTCGCGCTGGTCTCCGACGCCGGCACGCCGCTGATCTCCGATCCGGGCTTCAAGCTGGTGCGCGAGGTCTGCGCCGCCGGCCATGCGGTCTATGCGCTGCCCGGCCCGTCCTCCGTGCTGGCGGCGCTGTCGGTCGCGGCACTGCCGACCGACCGCTTCTTCTTCGAAGGCTTTCTGCCGGCGAAATCTGCCGCGCGAAAATCGCGCCTGGCCGAGCTCGCGCGGATCGATGCGACGCTGGTGATGTTCGAATCCGGCAACCGCGTCCAGGATACGCTCACCGAGCTCGCCGAGATCATGGGCAGCCGCGAAGCCGCGATCTGCCGCGAGCTGACCAAGCTGCACGAGGAGATTTCTCGCGCGCCGCTGCACGAGCTGGCGCGGGATGCCGATGGGCTGGAGACGCGCGGCGAATTCGTGCTGGTGATCGCTCCGCCGGCGGCCGACGCCGAGGTGCTGACGTCGGATGCGCTGGACGATCTGCTGCGCGATCAGCTTGCCGCGAACAGCGTCAAGGATGCCGTCGCGCACGCGGTCGCGCTGTCGGGCCGGCCGCGCCGCGAGGTCTATGCCCGCGCGCTCGAGCTCGCCAAGGATTTGCGGGGCGACGATGGCGAAGAGTGAAGGCGCGGAACCGAAAGCCGCCTCGCCCGAGCGCGTCGCCGCGTTCCGCACCGGCATCTCTGCCGAGAGTCGCGCCGCTGCCTATCTGATGGCCAAGGGCTATCGCATCCTCGCAAAACGCTTCCGCACCCCGCATGGCGAGATCGACCTCGTGGCACGCCGCCGCAATCTGATCGCCTTCGTCGAGGTCAAGGCGCGCGCCAGCCTGGATGACGCGGCCTATGCGGTGACCCCGCGCCAGCAGCAGCGGATCATCGACGCCGCGCAAGGCTGGCTCGTGGCGCATCCCGAGCATGCCGAATTCGAATTGCGATTCGACGCCATGCTGATTGCGCCGCGCTCACTTCCGCGCCATGTGTTGGCGGCATTCGACGCCTCGACCTGAAAGGCAGACCATGAAACTCAACGTCGCCGTCCAGATGGACCCCATCGCCCGCATCAACATCAAGGGCGATTCCACCTTCGCGCTGCTCCTGGAGGCGCAGAAGCGCGGCCACGGCCTGTCCTATTACACCCCCGACAAGCTCTCGATGGTCGGCGAGGAGATCGTCGCGCCGGTCCAGCTCCTGACGGTGCGCGACGAGCCCGGCAATCATTTCACCCTCGGCGAGCCCAGGCGCGAGGCGCTGAACGGCTTTGACGTGGTGCTGCTGCGCCAGGATCCGCCGTTCGACCTCGCCTACATCACCTCGACGCACATGCTCGAGCGCATCCATCCGAAGACGCTGGTCGTCAACGACCCGGCCTCGGTGCGCAACGCGCCGGAAAAGCTGTTCGTGATGAACTTTCCGCAGCTGATGCCGCCGACGCTGATCTCGCGCGACCTCGACGAGATCAACGCCTTCCGCGACAAGCACGGCGCCGTCGTGATGAAGCCGCTGCACGGCCATGGCGGAGCGGCAGTGTTCCGCGTGATGCCGCAGGACATGAATTTCGGCTCGCTGTTCGACATGTTCTCGGTGACCTTCAAGGAAGCCTGGGTGATCCAGCAGTTCATCCCCGAGGTAAAGCAGGGCGACAAGCGCATCATCCTGGTCGACGGCGAGTTCGCCGGCGCGGTGAACCGCGTGCCGGCCGCCGATGATCTCCGCTCCAACATGGTGCGCGGCGGCGCGGCGAAGGAGACCGAGCTCACCCCGCGCGAGCGCGAGATCTGCGCCGCCGTCGGCCCGGCGCTGCGCGAGCGTGGCCTGCTGTTCGTCGGCATCGACGTCATCAACGGCAATCTCACCGAGATCAACGTGACCTCGCCCACCGGCATCCGCGCCATCGCACGCCTCGGCGGCCCCGACGTCGCGGCGAAGATCTGGGACGTCATCGAGCAGAAGCGGGCGAGGTAGGTGTCGGTCCCGTAGCCCGGATGGAGCGCAGCGAAATCCGGGATCGCGCGCGACATACTCAGCGGCCCCGGATTTCGCTGCGCTCCATCCGGGCTACGCACTCATTGGCTTCCGTCGGCTCCTTCAGCCGCAAAATCCCCGGGCGCGGCGGACTGTATCGGACGGATAGAGGCCAAACGCCGTCCGGTACGACGCCGCAAACCGGCCCATGTGGGTAAAGCCCCATTTCAGCGCGACCTCGCTGACCGGAAGGAGATTCTCCGGTCGCGAGAGCTCGTCGTGGATCGCCTCGAGTCGAATTCTGCGCAAATAGGCGACCGGTGTCGTTCCGTGGATACTGCGAAATCCCGATTGCAGCAGCCTGCTGCTGATCCCGACGTTGCCGGCAATGTCGGCGATCGTCAGCGGCAGATGGAGATTGGCCCGCATGTATTCGACCGCGCGCCTGACGTGACGAGGCGGCACGTCCATGGGCTGGCGGTTCAACCGCTCGATCAGCCGATGCGGCACATTTTCGAGGACCAGCTGGATCGCGGCCTCCGACAGCAGCGCGCTGGCCTTCGGCGAACGTGCCAGAATCCCGTCATGCAGGCCGGTCGTGCTGGCGCGAACCAGCTGAAGCAGCATCTGCCCGGCGCTGGTAGACAGATCGACCTTGGGCGCCAGATTGAGATCTTCCAGCGCCGTGCTGCCGAACGTCGCCGACAGCACCTTTGTGACCACGCCCGTATGCACCGTCAGCGTCACGCTCGAATATCGTCCATCGACCGCTTCGACCCGCTGCTTCTGCAGCGTCGGAAGCGATACGATGGCGATGTCGGAGTCCATGCGTTGCACGTTCTTTCCGGCAATGAGCATTTCGGCCCTGCCGGCGTTCAGAAGGCTGATTGCAAGCTCTCCCGATGAATCGCCGTAGGCGTAGCGCCAATCCCAACCTGCGGACAGCTCGGCCCTGACGACATCCATGCCCGCGCCAATTGCGACGTCCGCATGCCAGCGAAACGATCCGTCCGGCCTCGGCGCGGAATGCGCGTTGATCCCGTGAGGATGGAGTATTTCAAGCAGCTCCTGAAACGACGACCCCGATCGCGCGGGAGGAGCGGCAAGTATGTCTTCGACCATGCAGATCCCAATCGTTGCTCTTTTGCCTCAGGCAAATCGATCGCGTCACCATGCTAGCACAGCTCGGGCGAATTCAGATCGCGCTCTCAATATCCGATATCCGAACCCGAATATCCAGATCGCGCAATCGATCGCCCTAGCCAGAATCCGAATGCATCCATCCCGAATGCGCCGGCGTCGATGGACTTGTGGCGCGATTGGCCTAAATCGCTTCGACCGACTCAAACAGGTTAGGGAAGCATGCTTACGAGAACAATTTGCGCGCTCACGCTGATGGCTCTCGCGTCGATGCCGGCGCGCGCCGATAGCTGCGCGGACCACTATCAGCTCAGCGGCGTTCCGCTGGTAACCGGCACGACGCATAAGGTCTGGATGATCTTCCCGTCGGTCAATCCCACCGTCGCGCTCGACAGGATCTCCCGCGCCGTCATGGCGGAGGGCTTTGTCAACGTGAACGTGGACAAGGCGCTGGGCACGCTGACCACGCAGCAGGAAACGACCGGATCCGGCCGCGCGCAGACGCTACGCGTCGTCGTGCGCAAGGACGTCAAGGGCAGCCGCGTCGATGCGGTCTTCATCTTGCCGCCGGGACAAGTGGCGCCAGGTGTCAGTACCAATCTCTGCCGTGTGGTGGATGCGGCCGGCCAATGAACTCCACGTTCGCGGGAAGCGGGAGGCAGGCGCCGTCCTGCGCCCGCCGCAATGAAGCAGGAAATCCAATGCGAAACGATCACATTTCAAAGCTTGTCTCGATCGCGGCCGTCTGTGTCGCGCTGTTTTCAACCTCCGCCATGTCTGCGCCTTTACAGATCGGCTCGGGCCTCACTGCCGCAGCGCCTGAAATGACCGAGCAGGTCTGGTGCCGTTATGGACAGTGTTATGACAACGGCGCCGGTGTCGGCGGACTGGTCGGTGGCCTGATCGGCGGCGCCATCGCAGCCGGTGCAGCCAGCGCCGCCGCGCAGCAGGAGGCAGCGGCCGCCCAGCAGCACGCGACCGCGTGCGCGCAACGTTACCGCTCGTACGATCCGGCAACGAATACGTTTGCGGCAAAGGACGGCCGTCGGTATCCCTGCCAGTAAGTCTTTGAGACCGTCGGCGTGCGACGTCGCCAATCCATCACCGTCACCCTGAGGCGCCGACGCGTAGCGGCGGCCTCGAAGGACGACGGCCCTGCTGCCGGCTGCATCGCCGCCGCTCATCCTTCGAGGCTCAGCTTGCGATGCGTTGCATCGCAAGCTGAGCACCTCCAGCGACAACGGCTTTGCCGTTGCGCGGGGATGACGGATCACCGTTGCCGTAGCTTGCGCACGACATCGCTCCACGCACCACTAACCACCCATTCACCATGACGCCGCGCGCATCGTTCGAACGAACATCTCGCCTTGCGTGAATCTACGGGGCCACTGGCCGACCGGATAACGCGACGTTCACCATCTGCTTAAAACTGGCAGCATCACTGCCCATCACATTCGGCCTCGCAACGCCCCTTATACTTTTACTGCCTACTCATCGACGCAGGGGAACCCGCCAGGTGCGGTTCGAGTGCCCCGCGTAAGAGTAGAAGCGTATGAACACCGCACGCATTGTCGTTCTCGTCATCGCGCTGGGCGCCGGCGGCGTCGCTGCGTATCTGGCAAGCGGCTACGAGAACAAGCCCGCGGCCATCCTTCCTGTCGCCGAGAAGCTGCCGACAGTCGAGGTTCTCGTCGCGAAGAACGACATCCAGCTCGGCCAGGCCGTGAAGCCGGACGACCTGCAATGGCAGTCCTGGCCAGCGTCGACCGCGAGCAACGCCTTCATCCGCCGCGACAGCAGGCCCGAAGCGCAGACCCAGATCGCCGGCTCGATCGCGCGCGTGCCGTTGATGCAGGGCGAGCCGATCCGCGAGCAGAAGCTGGTCAGGGCCGAAGGCTCCGGCTTCATGGCCGCGATCCTGCCCCAGGGCATGCGCGCCGTCTCCACCGAGATTTCCGCCGAGACCGCGGCCGGCGGCTTCATTCTGCCGAACGACCGCGTCGACATCGTGCTGACCCGCCGCCTGAAGAATCCCGACGGCAACAACAACGGTCCGACCGCCGGCAACGACCTCATCATTTCCGAGGTCATCCTGACCAATATCCGCGTGCTCGCGATCGACCAGGCGCCGAAGGAAAAAGAAGGCCAGAACGCCGTGGTCGGTAAGACCGTCACGCTCGAGCTCAGGCCGGACCAGATCTCGACCCTCGCCGCCGCGCGCCAGGGCGGCACACTCCAGCTCGCGCTGCGCAGCCTCGTCGATGCCAACGCGGCCGACGGCACGGCCGACCAGGCGATCAAGCGTCCGGCCGATGGAGTCAACGTCATCCGTTACGGGGTGCAGGCGCGGCAACTGACGTCACAGAAGTGATGGGGACATGATGAACTACGGGGATGATCGGACGGGCCTGCGCATTCGGGGGAAGCGCGCAAGCTCGTTCTGGATGGGGACGATGCTGATGCTGGGGCTGCTCGCAGCGCCCCAGCAGGTCAGCGCTGCCGCTGATGCGCCGGTCGGCGACCAGGCGCCGATGCAGGCACCGGATCTCGGCCTGACATCGGTCGGAACGATCGCGCCGGCGAAGACGCGGTTTCTCTCGCTTGGCGTCGGCAAATCCGTCGTCATCGACCTGCCGCGCGAGGTCAAGGACGTGCTGGTGGCAGATCCCAAGATCGCCAACGCGGTGATCCGCTCGGCGCAGCGCGCCTATATCATCGGCGGCCAGGTCGGCCAGACCAATGTCGTGTTCTTCAGCGCCGACGGCCAGCAGGTCGCCTCCTACGACATCGCGGTGAAGCGCGATCTCAACGGCATGCGCGCCGCGTTGCGCTCGTCGCTGCCGGGCGTGCAGATCGAAGGCGTCGGCGACAGCGTGATGCTGACCGGCTCGGTGTCGAGCCCGGTCGAGGCGCAGCAGGCCGGCGACGTCGCCGCCAAGCTCGTCGGCGGCTCGGACAAGGTCGTCAACAACATCGTCGTGCGCGGCCGCGACCAGGTGATGCTCAAGGTCGTGGTCGGCGAGGTCCGCCGCGACATCGTCAAGCAGCTCGGCGTCGATCTCAGCGCCAGCCTGAACGCCGGCACCGCGGTGGTGAATTTCAACAACTCCAACCCGTTCTCGGTCAGCGGCGGACCGCTGGTCAGCGGCAACGGGCTCGGCGTCACCGGCCTCGCCAAGGGCGTTGCCACCGTCAACGCCACGATGCGGGCGATGGAAAGCGCCGGCGTGATGCGCACGCTGGCCGAACCGAGCCTGACGGCGATCTCGGGCGAATCCGCGACCTTCATCGCGGGCGGCGAATTCCCGATCCCCGCAGGCTATTCCTGCGATCCGACCACGCATGTCTGTACCACCCAGATCACCTACAAGAAGTTCGGCATCTCCCTGAACTTCACGCCGGTCGTGCTCAGCGAAGGCCGGATCAGCCTGCGGGTGATGACGGAAGTCTCGGAGCTGTCGAACCAGAACGCCATCACGGTGACGCAGGCGCTGTCCTCGACCTCGTCGAGCTCCATCACCATCCCGTCGGTGCAGACTCGCCGCGCCGAGACCACGCTGGAAATTCCCTCCGGCGGCTCGATGGCGATGGCCGGCCTGATCCAGCAGCAGACCAAGCAGGCGATCAACGGCCTGCCCGGCGTCGACCAGGTGCCGATCCTCGGCGCGCTGTTCCGCAGCCAGGACTACGTCAACAACGAGACCGAGCTGATGGTGATCGTGACGCCCTATGTGGTGCGCGCGGTGGCCCAGAAGGAATTGTCGCGGCCCGACGACGGCTTTGCGCCCGCCTCGGACGCGCAGACCGCGCTGCTCGGCCGCATGAACCGCCTTTACGGCATCAATCGCCGCGTCGATCCGATCAGCGGTTCGCCCGGCGATTTCGGCTTCATCATCGACTGAGGCGGACGGTTTGGGGACCGGGGCAGGACATGGGGCAGGAACTGGGGCACGAGGGGACACAGCGATGACGAAGACGACTTCCGATCGACGTCGCAATTTAAGGCTCGCGCTGGCGCTGACGGGGCTCTCCGTCATGCTGGGCGCGTGCAACACCACCGGCGAGATCATCACCCAGACGGTGCCGACCGACTATCGCCAGCGTCATCCGATCGCGGTGCAGGAAGGCAAGAAGTCGATCGTGATCTTCGTCGGCAACGCGCGCGGCGGCCTTACGGCCGCGCAGCAGGCCGACGTCGCGGGCATCGCCCGGGACTGGACCCGCGAAGGCACCGGCTCCGTCGTCGTCGACGTGCCCGTCGACACCGCGAACTCGCGCGCCGCATCGGCGACCTATCAGGACATCCGTTCCGTGCTCGCCTCCGGCGGCGTGCCGTCGCGCGCGATCGTGCGGCATCCCTATCGGCCCGAGGATCCCGGCCTGCTGCCGACCATCCGCCTCAGCTATTCCAGGATCGCCGCGGTCGCCGGTCCTTGCGGGCTGTGGCCGGAAGACGTCGGTCCGTCCATCCTCGATCCCGGCTACAACGAGAACCGGCCGTACTTCAATCTCGGCTGCGCCACCCAGCGCAATCTCGCGGCGATGATCGACAATCCCGCCGACCTCGAGCAGCCGCGGTCGGAAACACCGGTCTATACCGCGCGGCGCGACATCGCCTTCGAACGCTATCGTAAGGGCACGCCGATCGCGAGCCCGTCCCCCGATGCCGACAAGGCCAAACTCAGCGACACAGGCAAATGACAGGCGTCAACGAAGAAGAAGCGGACGACCCGCGGCACCCCGAGGAACACATTGCGCCGGTTCCCCGCATCTCCGTGCAGGCGTTTTGCGAGACCGACCAGACGCTCAAGGCGGTGACCGCGGCCGGGCAGGACCGCCGGCTCGCCAAGGCGCATCTCACCGCCAAGGACGGCGGCCTCGCGGCGGCGATCGAAGCCTATGAGTCGATGCCGACGCCGAACGTGATCGTGATCGAATCCGACGGCACCCGCGACATCCTGGAAGGGCTCGACGATCTCGCCGGCGTCTGCGATCCCGGCACCCGCGTGGTCGTGATCGGCAATCCCAACGACACCGCGCCGTATCGCGAGCTGGTTCGCCGCGGCGTCAACGACTATGTGGTGGGACCGGTCGAAACGCTCGACGTGGTCCGCTCGATCTGCAGCCTGTTCTCGGCCTCCGAGGCCATCATCACCGGCCGCGTCATCGCGGTGGTCGGCGCTAAGGGCGGCGTCGGCGCCTCCACCGTCGCGCACAATCTGGCCTGGACCATCGCGCGCGACCTCGCGCTCGATTCCGTCGTGATCGATCTCGACCTCGCCTTCGGCACCGCCGGCCTCGATTACAACCAGGATCCGGCGCAGGGCATCGCCAATGCGGTGCTATCGCAGGACCGGCCCGACACGGCGCTGATGGAGCGCCTGCTCGCCAAATGCACCGAGCGCCTCAGCCTCCTCGCCGCGCCCGCCACGCTCGATCGCGTCTACGATTTCGGCGCCGAAGCCTTCGATGCGATCTTCGACACGCTGCGCATGACGACGCCCTGTATCGTGCTCGACGTTCCCCATCAATGGTCGGGCTGGACGCGCCGCGCGCTGGTCAACGCCGACGACATCGTGATCGTGGCCGAGCCCGATCTCGCCAATCTGCGCAACACCAAGAACATGCTGAGCGTGCTGAAGGCGGCGCGCCCGAACGACCGGCCGCCGCTGTATTGTGTGAACCAGGTCGGCATGCACAAGCGCGCGGAGATCGAGGTCAAGGCGTTCGCCAAGACCATGGAGGGCCAGCCGATCGCGGTGATTCCGTTCGATTCGAAACTGTTCTCGACCGCCGCCAACAACGGCCAGATGATCGCGGAAGTCTCCAAGACCCACCGCACCACCGAGCTGTTCCAGAACATGGCGAACCGTCTCGCCGGGCGCGGCGAGGTGAAAAAGCCGAAGCGTACGCTGCTCGGACCGCTCTTGAAGAAGCTGAAGTCGCGGGCGAGCCGCCCGTCCGCCCCGCATCGCAAGGCGTCGTAACCACCAAAGCGTTTTCGAGCGAAGTGGATTCCGGTTCGCGTCAAGAAAACGCGTCAAAAAAGAAGCTGAAGAGGGCGGACTACTTCTCCGCCCGCTGCTGCTGCCTCTTCGCCAGCAATTGGCGCAGCGCGGTGACCTTGGCCGCGGCCTGATCCGGCGGCAGATCACCCTTCACGATGGTCTCGGCCTCCGCCTGCTTTCCTTCCAGCCCCAGCACCAGCGCGAGATTGGCCCGCACGCGGGGATCTGAAGGATTGCGCTGATAGGCGCGGCGCATGGTTTCCTCCGCCCGCGGCAGATTGTTCTGCAGCACGTAGGACAGGCCGAGATTGGACAGGACCTGCGGCTCGTCGGGCACGATCTTCAGCGCCGAGGCGTAATATTGCTGCGCCTCCTCGTTGCGGCCGAGCTGGTCGAGCGCCGCGCCCTGCGCCGACAGGATGCGCCAGTCGGGGTCTTCCGGCGTATGCGCGCGGCTCAGCACGTCGAAGGCTTGCTGGAAATTGCCGTTGTCGGCGAGCGCGCGGCCGTAGCCGGCGAGCAACGCCTTGTTGCTGGGATGGGCGAGCACCGCCTGCTCCATCACCGCGACCGCCTGGCCGCGCTGGCCGGTCTCGCGCAGCGCCTTGCCGTATTCGAGCGCGACGACGGGATCGCTGGGCTTGGCGCGATAGCGCTCGCGCAGGGCGTCCATGTCAGGCTTCATGTCGGGCTTGGCGTCAGCCTGGGCCGCGGGCTCCGACTTGACGCCGAGCGCGCCCGTCACGTCCTCGAGGCTTGTGGTCTGGCAGCCGCCGAGGGCAAGGACCAGAAGTGCGGAAGACAGATATTTCGCCGGGAGAGAGGCAACGGACAAACGCTTGGACATACTCTGATCACTCGGCGACTGATCAGAGATGCTTACCGATTAACGCTAAAGTCCCGTTAAAGACGCGAGTGCTCGCGTCTCAATCGGTAAATTCCGCACCGAATTCGCAGCCGATGCGCCAGCGCAGGCGGCACTGGCGGGAATAATCGGGCGCGAAGATGATGGTGAATTGCGGCGGCACTTCCAGGAATTCCGCCACGACCTTCACGCCACCATCCGAAATATCGGTGATCGTGCAATCCCGCGGCAGCGAGCCCGCCCCAAAATGAATCTTGGCGAGCCGGCTGCACACCCGTCGTTCGCTTCTCCGGCGATTTGCAAGCATTTTGATTTGTTCACTTGTTAGATCACGGCCCATCCCGCGCCCTTAGCAGTAGCGAACATTCGTTGGGATGTGCTGATGAGAGCCGCTCGCATTCGAGGCGTAGTGTCGGCGCTGTGTTTACGGCTGGTTAGGGTTTGCGCGCCCCGGAATTTGTTCTTGTATTGTTCTTGCAGCGGATAGCGGGTTCTGCTACCCTTGATTGCAGAAGAGGACAGGCATGGTTCAGCGGGTTTCTACCGTCGCCTTTGAGGGGATCGAGGCCCGCGCGGTCGACGTGCAGGTGCAGGTCGCGCCCGGCCTGCCGGCCTTTGCCATCGTCGGCCTGCCGGACAAGGCGGTGTCGGAGGCGCGCGAGCGGGTCCGCTCGGCGCTGATTGCCTCGGGTCTGGCGCTGCCGGCGCGGCGGATCATCGTCAATCTGGCGCCGGCGGACCTGCCCAAGGAAGGCAGCCATTATGATCTCCCGATCGCGCTCGGGCTGATGGCCGCGATCGGCGCGATCCCGCCGGACGCGCTGACGGGTTTTACCGTGCTCGGCGAGCTCGGCCTCGACGGCTCGATCGCACCCGTGGCCGGCGTTCTGCCGGCTGCGTTCGGCGCCAATGTGCGCGAGGAAGGGTTGATCTGCCCGGCCTCCTGCGGCTCGGAAGCGGCGTGGGCGAGCCCTGATATCCAGATCATCGCCGCACATTCGCTGATCCAGATCGCCAACCATTTCAAGGGTACGCAGGTGCTGTCGCGGCCCGTGCCAAAGGTGCATGAAGCAGCAAGCTCGCCGCTCGATCTGCGCGACATCAAGGGCCAGGAGAGCGCCAAGCGCGCGCTGGAGATCGCGGCCGCCGGCGGGCATCATTTGCTGATGATCGGCGCGCCCGGCGCCGGCAAGTCGATGCTGGCGGCGCGGCTGCCGTCCATTCTCCCGCCGCTGTCGCCGGGCGAACTGCTCGAGGTCTCGATGATCGCCTCCGTTGCCGGCGAGATCGAGGGTGGTGCGCTGACGTCGCGGCGGCCGTTCCGCTCGCCGCATCATTCCGCCAGCATGGCCGCGCTCACCGGCGGCGGCATGCGGGCAAAGCCCGGCGAGATCTCGCTGGCGCATCAAGGCGTGCTGTTCCTCGACGAGCTGCCGGAGTTCGATCCGCGCGTTCTGGATTCGCTGCGCCAGCCGCTGGAGAACGGCGAGGTCGCGGTGTCGCGCGCCAATCATCGCGTCACTTATCCCGCCCGCTTCATGCTGGTTGCCGCGATGAATCCCTGCCGCTGCGGCAATGCCTTCGAGCCCGGCTATGCCTGCAAGCGCGGTCGCATCGATCGCTGCACCGGCGACTATCAGGCGCGCATCTCCGGCCCGCTGATGGACCGCATCGATCTGCGCATCGAGGTTCCCGCGGTGACCGCGGCCGACCTGATCCTGCCGCCGCCGGCGGAAGGATCCGCCGAGGTCGCCGCACGCGTGGCCGCCGCACGCGATATCCAGCTCGCGCGCTATGCGGACGCGGGCCTGCCCAAGGTCCGCACCAATGCCGAGGCGCCGGCCTCCGTGCTCGAGGACATCGCCAAGCCCGATGCGCAGGGCCAGAAGCTGCTGCGCGATGCCGCCGAGACCATGCGGCTGTCGGCGCGCGGCTATCACCGCGTGCTGCGGGTCGCGCGCACGCTCGCCGACCTCGACGGCGCCGAGAAGATCGGCCGGCTGCATCTCGCCGAAGCTTTGTCCTACCGCGCACTCGCGGAGGATGTGCGGCAGATGGCTTGATCATTCCGCGCATCAACCCGGCGGTAACGAGTTTCCTTTACGCTCTGCAAACCATAAGGCCACGAGTTACAGGGGTCAGTTCCCGAGCGGCCTTCGCGAGTCCTTGGCGAGTAGAGTGTCATGTTGCGTTTCAAGATCCTGGCCTCGGTTGTTCCCCTGCTGGCGGCTGCGGTGTTTGCCCGCAGCGAGATCGGATCGGTCTCGCACCCCTGCATCGCCGTGGGCGACACCTCCGTCGAGCTGACGACCCTGTTCTGGACCGCCGGCGTCCATGTCGCGTTCACCGACGATCCGGAGCGCGCCACGGTGCGGGTTCAGATCACCGACGATGCGAACGGTGCGGACTTCGCGGTCGTGGACGATGGTCTCGGCTCCGAGACCGATTCCTGCGAGGCCCGTCCGGCGAACCGCCTCATCACCATCGCCGCTCAGCCTGTCGACGGCGGTCCGGTGATCTACCTCTCCACCGACGGGCCGGCCGATTACCGCATCTATGTGCGCTCGAAGACGTTCTCACAGCGCGAAGCGGCGGCACTGATTGTCGGCGCCCATGGCGGCCACCGCCCGCTCCCGCTCCAAGCCGCCTCGCTCTAAGTTAGAGCATGATCTTTCCGGAAGACCGCTGCGCACTTTGCGCTAACGCGGCCCTTCGGGTCCGGATCATGCTTGAGCCATTAACACCTCGCTAACCCTGTTTGGAGGCGGAAACAAAGCCTCAAGCTGTTCGCAAGGTCGGCGCGACATCGTCGCACGCGGCGGGGTGGGGTTTCGGACAAGGGTCGGTGACGATGGGTCGGACGTTCCGGATCAAGGTGCGCATGCGCCGTTTCAGGCGGCAGCATCCCCGCATCCACTTCGCCATCCGCTCCTTCATGATCTTCTCGGCGACGTTCGGCGGCGCCTATGGCTTCGTCTCCGGCAGCCGCTCCGAGAATTCCGGCTACGATCCCAATACGTTTGCGATCGGCGCGAGCTTTCTGTTCGCCCTCGCCTGCCTTGGCCTCGCTACGCTCAGCATGCGGCTGCGCTTCGTCAACAAGCGGCTGCGGACGCTCGCCGCCCACAACGAGGCACTGATCGATCGTAATTGGGAGCTGAAGGAAGCGGAAGAGCGCGCCCGCAGCCTGTTCGAGCAGCAGGGCGACCTCATCGTGCTGCGCGACCACCAGGGCCGCATCACCTTCGCCAATGACGCCTATTGCGCGCTCGCCGGACAGGCGCGCGGGGCGCTGGTCGGCACGCGGTTCGATTTCGACGTGGTGGAGCAGGGCGACAGCGCCCGCGAGAGCAACGGCACGCGCATCCACGACCAGCGGATCACGACGCCGCTCGGCGCGCGCTGGATCGCCTGGCGCGAAGGCTATGTCCGTCTCGATGCCGGCCAGGCGGCTGAATTGCAGAGCGTGGGCCGCGACGTCACCGACCGCACCGAGACCGAACGCGCGCTGTCGGAGGCGCGCGACCAGGCCGACGCCGCCAACCGCGCCAAGTCGCGCTTTCTCGCGATGGCCTCGCACGAGATTCGCACGCCGTTGAACGGCATCATCGGCATGGGCGGCCTGCTGCTCGACACCACGCTGACGCCGGAGCAGACGACCTATGCCAGGGCGGTGAAAACCTCCGGCGAAGCCCTGATGGCGCTGATCGAGGAGCTGCTCGACTATTCCAAGATCGAGGCCGGCAAGCTCGATCTCGAGCAGCGTCCCTTTGCGCTCTCGACCCTGATCGAGGAGATCACCGAGCTGCTGGCGCCACGGGCGCAGGCCAAGCAGCTCGAGATTGCCGCCTATGTCGACGAGCGCCTGCCGCTCGAAGTGGTCGGTGATTCCGCGCGGCTGCGCCAGGTGCTGCTCAACCTTGCCGGCAACGCCATCAAATTCACGGCGCACGGCGGCGTTACGCTGATCGTCGAGCCCGGCATCTGGCCGAACGAGATCAGCTTTCTGGTCCGCGATACCGGCATCGGCATCGCGCCGGAAGCGCAGCAGCGCATCTTCCGCGAATTCGAGCAGGCCGACGAGCGTGTCGCGCGCACCTATGGCGGCACCGGGCTTGGGCTGGCCATCAGCGAACGCATCGTCAAGCGCATGGGTGGCCGCATCACGCTCACGAGCGAGCCGGGCAAGGGCGCGACCTTCGAGGTCGCGGTGCCGCTCGCGCCATCGCAAACCGGCGCCGGGCAGACCGGATTCCCGAGCCCTGATCTCTCCGGCAAGTCGATCCTCCTGGTCGCCGATGGCATCGAAGCCTCGCTGATCGCGCGGCGGCTGGAGCGCTGGGGCGGTCAGACTTGTCTCGTCACTGATGCCGCCGTCGCGGAGGTGCTGCTGCCGGAACGCTCTTGGCATGCGGTGCTGGTCGACCGCGCGATCGGTCCTGCAATCGCCGATCGGCTCGGCGAAGTGGCGCGCACACACGCGCTGCAACGGCTGGTGCTGCTGACGTCGAGCTCGCGCCATGAAAAGCTCTCGCCGGCCTTCACCGGCTTCCTAGTAAAACCGCTGCGCGCGGCCTCGCTCGCTGCTCGCCTCGCGCTGACGCCACCGGAGGTCACCTCGCCCGACCTCGCGCCGGAGCCACCGGCTGAAGCCACGCCGGCGACACCGGCAAAGGAGCTCTCGATCCTCGTTGCCGAGGACAACGAGATCAACGCGCTGCTGATGCGCTCGCTGCTGACCAAGCTCGGCCATCGCGTCGTCATCGCCGTCCATGGCGAGGCCGCGCTGGAATCCTGGCTGGCAGCGTCGTCGGCCGGCACGCCCTACGATCTCGTGCTGATGGACATCCAGATGCCGCAGCTCGACGGCATCGAGGCGACCAAGCGCATCCGCGCCCATGAGGCCGCCACCGGCGGTCATCACACGCCGATCCTCGCCCTCACCGCCAACACTTTGGTCGAGGATCGCTATGCCTGCTTCGAGGCCGGCATGAACGGGTTTCTGATCAAGCCGCTCGATCGCGAGAAGCTGGACGAGGCGCTGGCGGGACTGGCGGCATCACGGCATCTGGTGGTGTAGCCCGCGCTCTCTCCCCGTCATTGCGAGCGCAGCGAAGCAATCCAGACTGCCTCCGCGGAAGGATTCTGGATTGCTTCGCTGCGCTCGCAATAACGGTGTGGTGAGAGGCGTGCCCCGTGCGTCCCTCGCCGATAATAGGCAATTGAAATCCAACGCAGTGCGCATCATCATCCTTCGGGGGCTCGGTTTCCGACGAGGATATCGCGCATGAATGTGCTTTCCCGCCTCTCCGTCATCGTCCTGCTCGCCGTTTTCTCCCAGGCCGCCGCAGCGGACACGTCGCAGCTCATCACCTCGTTGAAGCAAGGCGGCTACGTTCTGGTATTTCGGCACACCGCAACCGACGACAGCCAGAAGGACGTCTATCCCTTCAAGTTCGACGACTTGAGTACCCAGCGCCAGCTGAGTGAGAAGGGTAGGGATATGGCGCGTCAGATCGGGGCGGCAATCCAGGCGCGCGCGATTCCGATCGGGGATGTCTACACAAGCCGTCTGAACCGCGCGATCGAAGCCGGCAAGCTGATCACCGGCAAAGAGTGCAAACCGGTCGACGCATTGACGGACAGCAGCAACGCCAGCGCATCGGGAATGGCAAACCCCACCGCTGCGAACGCAAAGGCCGGAACGGCCGTGCGCCAGCTCGTCGATCGATCGCCGACGGCCGGCACGAACACCGTCCTCGTCACTCACAAGACGAACATTGCCGATGCCTTCGGCAAGGAGGCCGGAGACGTTCAGGAAGGCGAAGCCTTCGTCTACCGCGCCAACGGCTCCGGGCCCGCGACTTTCATGGCACGCATCAAGCCCGCCGATTGGACGGCGAAGGCCGACCAATAGGAGGCGGCGAATCTACAGCCGCCGC
This sequence comes from Bradyrhizobium sp. 18BD, assembly GCF_054185225.1. Classification (NCBI taxonomy): domain Bacteria; kingdom Pseudomonadati; phylum Pseudomonadota; class Alphaproteobacteria; order Hyphomicrobiales; family Nitrobacteraceae; genus Bradyrhizobium; species Bradyrhizobium sp. 18BD. Next base: position 50,272 of record NZ_JAVAYL010000019.1, read on the forward strand.
AGCGCCACGCTCTCCACCACGTGATCCGCGCCCTTCTTCAGGATCAGCGTCGCGCGGGGACGCGTCGGCAAAATGTTGTCCTCGAGATTGGCGAGGTTGGTGCGCTCCCAGATCGCGATCGCGGTCGCGGTTGCTTCCTCGTCCGACAGCAGCGCATAACGGTTGAAGTAGGACTTTGGATTGGTGAATGCGGTGTCCCGCAGCGCCAGGAAACGCTTGATGTACCAGCGCCGCAGCGCCGCCTCATCCGCGTCGATATAGACCGAGAAGTCGAAGAAGTCGGAGACGACGGGCACCGCCTTGCCGTCACGCGGCAGCTTGCCGGTCTGCAGCACGTTGACGCCCTCGACGATGAGGATGTCGGGCTGGTCGATCTCCACCCACTGGTTCGGCACGATGTCATAGGTCAGATGCGAATAGACCGGCGCGCGGACATTGCGGCGGCCGGACTTGATGTCGGAGAGGAAGCTCAGCAGCAGCGGCAGGTCGTAGCTTTCCGGAAAACCCTTCTTCTGCATGATGCCCTGCCGGTCGAGCACCGCGTTGGGATAGAGGAAGCCGTCGGTGGTGATCAGCTCGACCTTCGGCCGCGGCGACCAGCGCGCCAACAGAGCCTGGAGCACGCGGGCCGTGGTGGACTTTCCGACCGCGACTGAGCCGGCGACGCCGATGATGTAGGGCATCTTGCGGTCGCGGATATTGAGGAACTGGCGCTCAGAATAATACAGACGCTGCATCGCATCGACATAGATCGACAAGAGGCGCGACAGCGGCAGGTAGATGTCCTCGACCTCCTGCAAGTCGAGGCGGTCGTGCAGCGACCGCAGCCGGTCGAACTCGCCCGGCTCCAGCGTCATCGGGGTGTCGTCGCGAAGTCGCGCCCATTCCTCCCGCGTATAGACGCGGTAGGGATTATATTGCTGCTCGGGTGCGCGGATATCCATGACGCGACCTTTCCGTTGGGGCTTATCCTAGCCCTTACGCGACGCTTTCTCTTCCAACCCAGACATATTCGTACGCTTGTCGAGCGCTGCCTCAACCTCCTCCAGCTTTACGCCACGGGACTTGAGCAGCACAAGGAAGTGATAGAGCAGGTCGGCGCTCTCGGCGATCAGATGCGCGCGATCGTTTTCGACTGCTGCGATTACGGTTTCGACTGCTTCCTCACCGAACTTCTTGGCGCAATGCTCGGCGCCCTTGTCCAGGAGTTTTCGGGTATAGGACGCCTCCCCACCTGAGGCCGCGCGGGCGTCGATGGTCTCGGCCAGATCATGGATCGTGAAACGCGGCATCGGACTTACTCAGAAACACATGAGGCCGTGGAGGCCATTCCCCGCCGGCCTGTGTAGCATTTTTACGAAGCGGAGTCGTCAGGCATCCAGGCGCATGGGCAGCCCGCGCCGGGCCATGTGCTCCTTGGCTTCACGGATGGTGAATTCCCCGAAGTGGAAGATCGAGGCGGCCAGCACGGCGGTGGCGTGCCCGTCGCGGATACCGTCGACGAGGTGGTCGAGATTGCCGACGCCGCCCGAGGCGATCACCGGAACGGAAACGCTGTCGGCTATCGCCCGGGTCAGCGGGATGTCAAAACCCTGCCGGGTGCCGTCGCGATCCATCGAGGTGAGCAGAAGCTCGCCGGCGCCCAGCGAGACCACTTCCTGGGCATATTCGATGGCGTCGATGCCGGTCGAGTTGCGGCCGCCATGGGTGAAGATCTCCCAGCGGTCGCCGCCCGGGCGCTTGACCCGCTTGGCATCGATCGCGACCACCACGCACTGCTCGCCGAATTTTTCGGCAGCTTCCTTGACGAACTCGCGCCGCGACACCGCGGCACTGTTGATCGAGACCTTGTCCGCGCCGGCGCGCAGCAGCGTCTTGATATCGTCCACCTTGCGCACGCCGCCGCCGACGGTGACGGGCATGAAGCAGGCTTCCGCCGTGCGGCGGACCACGTCCAGCATGATGCCGCGGTTCTCATGGGTCGCGGTGATGTCGAGGAAGGTCAGCTCGTCGGCGCCGGCAGCGTCATAGGCGATCGCGGCTTCGACGGGGTCGCCGGCATCGCGCAGGTCGACGAAGTTGACGCCCTTGACGACGCGGCCATCCTTGACGTCGAGGCAGGGGATCACACGCACCTTGAACATCTGTCAGCTCCCGGGCGCGCGCGCATTGCGGATCAGGGTGAGGGCGGCCGCGGGATCGAGCCGGCCATCGTAAAGCGCGCGGCCGGCGATCGCGCCGGCGAGCTTTTTCGCCCGCGGCGTCAGCATCGCCTTGACGTCCTCGATCGACGCGAGGCCGCCGGAGGCGATCACCGGAATGGAGATGCTATCAGCCAGCGCGATGGTCGCATCGAGGTTCAGGCCCTTGAGCAGGCCGTCGCGCGCGATGTCGGTGAAGATGATGGCCGCAACGCCGGCATCCTCAAACCGCTTTGCGATCTCCAGCACCGTCACCTGCGAGGTCTCGGCCCAGCCTTCGACCGCGACCTTGCCGTCGCGGGCGTCTAGCCCGACCGCGACGCGGCCCGGAAACTTCTTCGCCGCAGCCTTCACCAGTTCAGGATCGCGCACCGCAGCGGTGCCGATGATGACGCGGGTGATGCCCTTGTCGAGCCAGGCTTCGACGGTGGCGAGATCGCGAATGCCGCCGCCGAGCTGCACCGGGATCTTGATCGTCTTCAGCATCGCCTCGACGGCCTGCGCGTTCACCGGCTTGCCGGCAAACGCACCGTCGAGATCGACGACGTGGAGATATTCAAAGCCCTGCTCGACGAAGCTCTGCGCCTGTGCGGCCGGATTGAGGTTGAACACGGTCGCGCGCGCCATGTCGCCTTGCTCGAGGCGCACACACTGGCCGTTCTTGAGGTCGATTGCCGGAAAGAGAATCACGGTTTCCATCGCAAAAAGTTCGAGATCAAAGCGAGGCCGAAGCGCTGGCTCTTCTCGGGGTGAAACTGCGTGCCGATGGCGGTGTCCTTGCCGACGATCGCGGTGACAGGCCCGCCGTAATCGGCGCGCGCGAGCACGTCCGCCTCGTTGGCGGCGTTGAGGTGGTAGGAGTGCACGAAATAAGCGTGCTGGCCCTTGGGGCCGAGCGGCAGCTTGTTCAGCACCGGGTGCTCCTGCAGCAGCTCGAGCGTGTTCCATCCCATGTGCGGGATCTTCAGGCTCTCGTCGCGCGGCGTGATCTTCTCGACGTCGCCGCCGATCCAGTTCAGGCCTTCGGTGATGACATGCTCCTTGCCGCGGCTCGCCATCAACTGCATGCCAACGCAGATCCCGAAGAACGGCCGCGCCTTGACGCGCACCGCTTCCGTGATCGCCTCGACCATGCCGTTGACGGCATCGAGCCCGCGCCGGCAATCGGCGAAGGCGCCGACGCCCGGCAGCACCAGACGGTCAGCCTCGTAGGCCTGATCAGGATCGCTGGTGACGAAAACCTTTTGCGGATTTTCGAGGCTGCGCGCGGCGCGCTCAAAGGCCTTGGCGGCGGAATGCAGATTCCCGGAACCGTAATCGATGATGGCGACGCTCATCTTGACCCTCCCGGTTCTGGAAACAAACCAATGATGCCGCCGGCCGGAAGCGGCGGCGGGTTCGAGAATTGCTGACCCGGCGTGGTGCGGGTCGGCGGCGGGCCGCCGCGGTCGACGGCCCATTGATCGTTGACGATGCCGTGCTGCCTCTGGCTCCAGCGCTCGAAGAAGCGGCGCTCGGCGGTGTCCTCGTCATCGGCAATGACGACGTCGAGCTGACGCCATTTGCCGCGCGAGAGCGTCCAGCGGCGCAGGCTGGAGCCTTCAAAGCCCATCAGCAGCGCGACGATGATATTGGCGAAGAAAATCGCGCTGCGGCCAACGCCGAGGCTATGCAGCCCGGCATCGAAGGCAGCCAGGAAGATCACCCAGCCGATCAGCGCCAGCCAGAGCCTGTTCCACAGCAGCCAGAACGGGCCGACCACCATCGCCCAGAAATGAAAACCGTCGCGCACGAACACGAACTTGTCGGTCGCACGCAGATCGGCTCCGCCAGGGAAGGGAGCGTGAACTGTGTAGACAGGCATGGTGATGCCCCGTTCCTAGGAATTCAGTGGTGCCGCCCGCAGCGTTCGCCGCAAGACGGAGATGTCAGCCGCCGAGCGAGCCCTTGGTGGACGGGATCTCGCCCACCGCCTTCGGATCGATCGCAACCGCGGTGCGCAGCGCCCGTGCCAGACCCTTGAAGCAGGACTCGGCGATATGGTGGCTGTTATCGCCATATAGGGTCTCGACGTGGAGAGTCACGCCAGCGTTGATGGCGAAGGCCTGGAACCACTCGCGCACCAGCTCGGTGTCGAACTCACCGATCTTGGCGCGGGGAAAGTCGGCCTTGAACACCAGGAACGGGCGGCCCGAAATGTCGATGACCACGCGCGACAGCGTCTCGTCCATGGGCATGTGCACGCCGGCATAGCGGGTAATGCCCGCCATGTTGCCGAGTGCCTGCTTGACCGCCTGGCCGAGCGCGATGCCGGTGTCTTCGGTGGTATGGTGATAATCAATGTGCAGGTCGCCCACCGCCTTGACCGTGAGGTCGATGCGGGAATGGCGGGCGAGGAGATCGAGCATATGGTCGAAAAAGCCGATGCCGGTCGCGATATTGGCCACGCCGGTGCCATCGAGGTTCACGGTGACCTCGATGTCGGTTTCCTTGGTCTTGCGCTTGATCGTCGCGGTGCGCATGGAAAATCGGTTTCCACTTTGATTCTGAGCATGATCCTGTCGGAAAACCGGTACCCACTTTTCCGGATCATGCTCTTTGAGCCGAAAACGCCAGTCTCTTAACAGCCAAATGACGCCTTCGCTACTGCGGGAACGACTGGCGGGGCCTCCACTTCTGCCTATGGTGAGCGAAATTGGGCCCGGAGCGGCCGTTATGCCCAGGTTGTCCCCTTGCCCCCGACCCCCTAAATCAGGCCGGACAACGAGGTACTTCAATGCGGGATTCCCAGAACAGCTCGCCGGGCTGGCACGGCACCACGATTTTGACGGTCCGCAAGGACGGCAGGGTGGTGGTCGGCGGCGACGGTCAGGTCTCGATCGGCCAGACCGTGATCAAGTCCAACGCCAAAAAGGTCCGGAAGCTCGGCAAGGGCGACGTGATCGGCGGCTTTGCCGGCGCCACTGCCGACGCTTTCACCCTGTTTGAGCGGCTGGAAGCCAAACTCGAGCAATATCCGGGGCAGCTCACCCGGGCCGCGGTGGAGCTCGCCAAGGACTGGCGCACCGACCGCTATCTGCGGCGGCTGGAGGCCATGATGATCGTGGCCGACAAGGACGTCTCCCTGGTGCTGACAGGCACCGGCGACGTGCTCGAGCCCGAGGCAGGCGTCATGGCGATCGGCTCCGGCGGCAATTACGCCCTGGCGGCGGCGCGGGCCCTGCTCGACACCGATAAGGACGCCGAGACCATCGTCCGCCGCTCCCTCGACATCGCCGCCGAGATTTGCGTCTACACCAACCGCAATTTGACCATCGAAAGCCTGCCGACCGGCTAGGCCAGACCGGACAGGACATGGCGCCCGCCTACGCCTTCCGCCCGATGACCGTGACCGACCTGCCGCTGATCCGGCAGTGGCTGGGCGCGGCCCATGTGCGGGAATGGTGGGGCGATCCGGACGAGCAGTTTGCGCTGGTCAGCGGCGACCTCGACGAGCCCGCCATGGACCAGTTCATCGTGTTGGCCGGCCAGCAACCCTTCGGCTATCTTCAATGCTACCGCCTGACCGCCTGGAATACGGGCTTCGGGCCGCAACCGGAGGGCACGCGTGGGATCGATCAGTTCATCGGCGAAAGCGACATGATCGCGCGCGGTCACGGCTCGGCGTTCATCCGTCAGTTTGTCGATAAGCAGTTTGAGAGCGGCCTGCCGCGCATGGTCACCGATCCCGACCCGCTCAACGCGCGGGCCCTGCGTGCCTATGAGAAGGCCGGCTTTGTCCGCGACCGCATGGTCGAGACACCGGATGGCGCGGCGCTGCTGATGGTGCGCGAACCATGACACTGACGCAAACGCACCAGAGCAAGGTCGCAACACCGCCGCTTACCTGGGTCGGCGTCGCGCTGCTGTTATTGGCGCTGCAGGCCTCGATCCTGTTTGCAATGGGACGGGTGCCGATCTGCACCTGCGGCTACGTCAAGCTCTGGCACGGCGTGGTGAACAGCTCGGAAAATTCGCAGCACATCGCAGACTGGTACACGTTCTCGCACATTCTGCACGGCTTCCTGTTCTACGGCCTGACCTGGCTGCTGTTCGTGCGCCTGCCGCTCGTACGCCTTTCCTGGCCGGCGCGGCTGATCATTGCGATGCTGATCGAAGGCGCCTGGGAGATCGTCGAGAACTCGCCGTTCATCATCGAGCGCTACCGCGCCGGCACGATCTCGCTGGATTATTACGGCGACAGCATAGTCAATTCGGTCTCCGACAATCTGGCCATGGTGCTGGGGTTCCTCGTCGCGCGCCTCCTGCCGGTCTCGATCACGGTCCTGATCGGGCTCGCCTTCGAAATCATGCTGGCGCTCCACATTCGCGACAATCTGACGCTCAATATATTGATGCTGATCCATCCGATCGACGCCGTGAAACAATGGCAATCGGGTCCGCCCATCATCTGACCTAAAATGCGGCTTGTTCTCGGCCGCCTCCCGCCCTAGCTAAGCAGACATGACAGACTTCTCCCCCCGCGAAATCGTTTCCGAACTCGATCGTTTCATCGTCGGCCAGGCCGATGCCAAGCGCGCCGTGTCGATCGCGCTGCGCAACCGCTGGCGCCGGCAGCAGCTCGAAGGCTCCCTGCGCGAGGAGGTGTTGCCGAAGAACATCCTGATGATCGGCCCCACCGGCGTCGGCAAAACGGAAATCGCGCGGCGTCTCGCCAAGCTGGCGAACGCGCCGTTCCTGAAGGTGGAAGCCACGAAGTTCACCGAGGTCGGCTATGTTGGCCGCGACGTCGAGCAGATCGTCCGCGATCTCGTCGAGGTCGCGATCGCCCAGGTACGCGAGCGCAAGCGCAAGGACGTGCAGGCACGGGCCCAGCTCGCCGCCGAAGAGCGCGTACTCGACGCGCTGGTCGGCGCCAATGCCAGCGCGGCGACGCGGGAGTCGTTCCGCAAGAAGTTGCGCGCCGGCGAGCTCAACGACAAGGAAATCGAGATCGAGACGCAGGGCGGCGGCAGCGGCATGCCGATGTTCGAAATCCCGGGCATGCCCGGCGCCCAGATGGGCGCGATCTCGATCGGCGACATCTTCGGCAAGCTCGGCGGCCGCAGCAAGACGCGGCGGCTGACGGTCGAAGGCTCCCACGAGATCCTGGTCAACGAGGAATCCGACAAGCTGCTGGACACCGATCAGCTGACGCTGGAGGCGATCAGCGCGGTCGAGAACAACGGCATCGTGTTCCTGGACGAGATCGACAAGATCTGTGCCCGCGAAGGCCGCGCCGCCGGCGACGTCTCGCGCGAGGGTGTGCAGCGCGATCTCTTGCCGCTGATCGAGGGCACCACGGTCTCGACCAAGCACGGTGCGGTCAAGACCGACCACATCCTGTTCATTGCCTCCGGCGCCTTCCACGTCGCAAAGCCGTCCGACCTGCTGCCGGAATTGCAAGGCCGCCTGCCGATCCGTGTCGAGCTGCAGGCCCTGACCCGCGACGACATGCGCCGCATCCTGACCGAGCCCGAGGCTTCGCTGATCAAGCAATATGTCGCGTTGCTGCAGACCGAGGGCGTGACGCTCGACATCACCGACGGCGCCGTCGACGCACTGGCCGACGTCGCGGTCGCCGTCAATTCCACCGTCGAGAACATCGGCGCGCGGCGGCTCCAGACCGTGATGGAGCGGGTGCTGGACGAGATCTCCTTCACCGCCCCCGACCGCAGCGGCGAGACCGTCAAGATCGACGCCGATTTCGTGCAGAAGCACGTCGGCGACCTCGCCAAGAACGCCGATCTGAGCCGGTTCATTTTGTAATTCGGCCGGGGTCAGCTATCTATCGGGCCGTCGTCCCCGCGAAAGCGGGGACCCGTTAGCCCTGACGGTCCTTGTTGAAACAAATCCTGCAAAACCCCTGGCGGCTGCTGCTCGCGATCAACGCGGCGGTCATCGTCGGCGTGTTCATTCACAAGATCCAGCTGCCGCCCTACGTCCCCTACATCCACCTTCTCGTCGACTACCATCTTGGCTTCATCAAGCGGGCGCTGATCGGGGCGGTCATCGCGCTGTTCACGGACAAGGTGCCGGTCTGGCTAGTGTTCGCGCTGGGCGGGGTGACCTGGCTGGTGACACTTGGGCTGTACGCAAAACTGTTTCAGAAGACGTTCGGCTTCACCGCGAAGACGCTACCGCTGTTCGTGTTCATCGCGGGCTCGCCGTTCTTCCTGAAAAACTTCATGCATACGCTGGGCCATTTCGACATCTATGGCTGCGCGCTCGCGCTCATCCTGCTGCTGATGCCGGCGCGCTCATTGCTGTTCGTCGCTATGGCCGCGCTGTTCTCGATTATCCTCGTGCTGATCCACCACATCCATCTGCTGATGTATGTGCCGACGATCATCACCATCGTCGTGATCAGGCATTACCTCGCCTATGGCTTCGATCGCACCAACATCGCCTTTGGCATCGTCGCCTTCGCCATCGTCTCCGCGCTGTTCTTCGCCGCGCAGTTTTTGGGAACGATGCCGATCCCCGAAGCGGATTTCGTCGCGCATCTGAGGACCCGGATGGCCGATCCGACGCGGACCGATCTGCTGCAATTCGCCTATATCTGGTACCAGCCGCTGGCCAAGGAGATCTCGGACACCTGGGGCCGGCTGCCGCATAACATCCTCGGCCTGCCCGTGTTCGCGCTGCTGATCTGGCTGCACACGCCGCTGTGGCGCTTCTTCGCCAAGCTGATCGGCGCGCTCGCGAGCGAGCTGCACCGCCGTCTCGTCATCGCGGCGCTAACAGGCGTCAGCTTCGCTTATCTCGTGATGTTCGCAATGGTGTTCGACTATTCGCGCTGGATCTCGAACTGGGCGGTCTGCATGTTCCTGATCCTGCACGCCGTGAAGATGCTGCCCGCCGCGCGCGAGACGGCGCTGATCCCCGAGGAGGATCAGAAGACAAACGTCTTCGGCCTGATCATCACCTTGATCCCGCGCGTCGGAATCGTCCGACCGTTCTAGAATCTCGCCCGGCGAATGCGAACGTAGAGCGCGCCCTCGCCGCCATGGCCGATGGCAGCCTCCTCGAACCCGACCACGAAGGCGCGGAATTCCGGCAGGCTCAGCCATTCCGGCACCTGTCGCCGCAGCACGCCGCTTTCGCCACCGCTGCGTCCCTTGCCGGTGATGACGAGCACGAAGGTCATGCCGTCATGATGGGCGCGGTGCAGGAAGCCGGTGAGAGCACGATGGGCGCGCATCTGGGTCATACCATGTAGGTCGAGCCGCGCCTCGATCTCGCTGCGGCCGCGCGACAGTTTTGTCCGCTCGCGCTTGCCGAGCGGTGCCAAAGGCGGCATCGCCGGTTTCGCCACACGCGGCGCCGGCGCGGCAGCAATCGGACGGGACGATGATGCAGGTCGCGGTTCGGCGGGCGAAGGCTCGGCGCGCGGCGCGGCCTGCGTCTTGGTCGCGCGTAGCTTCTTCAGCGGCTTGACCTGTTTTGCCACGAGCTCCCACAGCTCACGCTCTTCCTCGCTCAGTGCGCGGCGGCGCGGCGAGGGGCGAGGCTCAAGCACGGGCGGACGGGACGATCGCTTCATTGCTGTCGATGGGATCGATTCTTCACTGGCCGCCGCGGCTCCTGAACCGGCTCGATCGCGGGACGCGGCACCGGCAGCGGGACGGGGTTGGCGACAGCGACCGTCTCACTCTTGCCTTGCGTCACGGCTGCGGCCGGCTTGGCCTGATCGCTCTGCGGAAACAGCTTTGCGATCTTCTCCGAAGGCCGTGGGTCCGGAACCGGCAGCTTCGCGCCACGCGCTGAGGGATCGACGCCCTTCGGCACCAGCATGACAAAATGCATCGGATGGCGAAGCCGCCCCGAGACGCGGCCAGCCTCCTGGCCGGCACCAAAATAGAGATCGGCGCGTGCGGGGCCGATGATGGCCGAGCCGGTGTCCTGCGCGATCATCAGCCGGTGGAACGGCGTCTTGGCGCGCTCGGAATCAATCGGCAGCTCGCCCTCGATGAAGAACGGCGTGCCGTAGACATGCAACGCCTTGTCGACCGCGATTGAGCGGCCGGCGGTCAGCGGAATGCCCTGCGCGCCCACCGCCTCGTCCTTGTCGGAGAGATTGACCTCGCGGAAGAAGATGTAGGAGCGGTTCTGCCGCCGCAGCTCCTTGGCGCCATCTGGGTTTTGCGTCATCCACTCCCTGATCTTCTGCATCGACATCTCTTCCTTCGGAATGATGCCGCGCTCGATCAGGATGCGACCAACGGCGGTGTAGGGATAACCGTTATAGGCGTCGTAGTTCAGCCGGACCGTGCCGCCGTCGTCGAACTTGATCCGGGCCGAGCCCTGGATCTGCGCGAACAGGAGATCGGTCGGGTCCTTCAGCCAGGCGATCTCCAGCCCGCGGCCGGCGATCTTGCCGTCCTCGATCTCGCCGCGATCGTAATAGGGCACGAGCTTGCGGCGGCCGATCTTGCGATAGACCGGGCCCTTATTGGGCAGGCTGACCGAATCCTGCTTATAGCCGCGCACGAACAGATTCGACGGACGGCGATAGACCGGCACGTTGAAGACATCGGTCTGCGTGCGCGAGCCCTCCAGCACCGGCTCGTAATAGCCGGTGACGAAACCATCGGGCTCGCCCAGGCGCGAAATCCGCAGCGGCGAAAAATTCTCTTCAAAGAATGTCTTCGCCTTGGCGTCGTCGCCGAGCTCGAGCGATTTGGCGACCTTGCACGGCTCGCTCAGCGAAGCCCCGAGCGCCTTCGGCTCGGGAGCGCCGGTCTGCGCATTGATCGGCTTGCAGCTGGCGCGGAACGTCTTGTACGCCGCGAGATGATCGTCGTCGCTCCAGCCCTTCACGTCGGCCCAGGCCAGCGGCATATATTGCGCGCCGGGGATCTCGAATGGGAGAGGGAGCTGCGGATAGGGCAAGGCCCGCGCCGGAGCCGCGGGCAGTTGCGGGAGATGGTGGTGGTGATTGCGATAGTGACGCCGCGCCGCCTCGGCACCGAGCGAAAACGACGAAAGCACGACGGCACCCGCGCAAAGCGCCGTCGCGCCGTTCTTCAGAAAGAGCCTAATTCGCGCTTCCGGTGCCAACCAGCTTCCAGTTCGGATCGCGAGAGGTGGTGTCGCGGGCGAAAGTCCAGATATCGGTGATGTCGGCTACCGTGTCGGCGCTGCCGTCGACGATGGTACCGGCCTTGTCTCGGGTGGCCGAGATCATCTGCGAGACGAAGCGGATCGTGAGCTGGGCCGTGCGGTCGCGCAGCTCGGCGCCGACGAGCTCGGCCTTGTCGATCGAGACGAAGCGCGTCTCGGTCTTCTGCTCGTTCTTCTCGCGCTCCTTGATGGCGGCGTCGAAGCTGTCATAGACCTCCGACGACAACAGGTCGCGCAGCGCGCGGCGGTCGCCATTGGCAAAGGCCAGCACGATCATCTCATAGGCACCGCGGGCGCCCGAAATGAAGTGACGCGGGTCGAAGGTGGAATCCTTGTCGACGATGGCGTCGAGACCTTGCGCCAGCGCGGTGCCCGGTTCCGCCAGACCCTTCCAGCGATCGGACGGTGGGGCCGGCTCGACCGTTGGCGCCAGCGGGGCCTGATCGATCACCTTGCCCGGCATGGTCACGACGTTCTTGTCTTGGGCACCCCCCAGCGCATTGCGGGCGGCACTATGGTCGAACGGCGGCCGTTCGTTGCCGGTGCGCTGCCCCAGCACGCTGCGCAGCCTCAGGAAGATGAAGACCGCCAGCGCCAGGAAGATGATGGTGTAGATGTCCACGTCGTATTCGCTTTCTGGTCTTCTCAAGAAGGGCCGACTAGAAGGGGTCGTCGCCGGGAAAATGATCCGGCCAGTAGACCGTTCCATACGGAAACGGCAAGTCTACATCACCATTTTTGGGTCCGAGCGTCAGGTCCGTGGGATGTAGGCACGAAATCTTGCCCGGCCAATGGCGCCTTTTGGCACAGCGCGGATTGTAGCGCGTTTTATGCTTAAGGGGAAACCCGATCCTGCCCGGAAATCGCGCATCTTCAATCGTTTAAGGCGCGATTTCGCCGAAAGGCCGACCTGAGCGTCACAGTTGTGGGCACGGTCCGGATCCGCCGTCCGGGGCCGTTCGTCCTTGTGGAATGAGGCGGCCCTATGTTAGCCAACCGCCGCGAAATTCAGCCCCAATCGGGTAAGGAGAGACTTTCATGACCAACGGTAACGGCACCCCTCCCGAGGCGGCCCAGGCTCCCCAGCTCAACGTGCTGGCGCAGTACACCAAGGACCTCTCGTTCGAAAATCCGAACGCGCCCACCTCGCTCCAGCAGCAGAGCCAGCCGCCCCAGATCAACATCCAGATCAATGTCGGCGCCAACAATCTCAGCGAAACCGAGTTCGAGGTGACGCTGTCGGTTGAAGGCAAGGCCGAGACCGCGGGCAAGATCATGTTCTCGTTCGAGCTCGCCTATGCCGGCGTGTTCCGCATCACCAACGTGCCGAAGGAGAACCTGCATCCGCTGGTCATGATCGAATGCCCGCGCCTGCTGTTCCCGTTCGCCCGCGAGATTATCGCCACCGCCGTGCGCGATGGCGGGTTCCCGCCGCTGATGCTGGATCCGGTCGACTTCGTTGGTCTCTATCGTCAGAACATGGAGCGGCAAATGGCCGCCCAGGGCGGTCAGACCGGCCAAGCGTAACTAACAGGCGTAACTAAGAGGCCTAACCGGCCGGATTGGCGCAAGCTGGAGCGGGCAGAAACTCGTTCCAGATCGCCTTGTCGCCCATCGTTGCGATGAAGGCCCGATGGGCCTCGCGCTCGGCATCAGTCACCCGCGGCGCGAGCGGCACAAGCCGTTGCCGCCGCGGTGCATCGCCGGCGGCATTGACCCTGATCTCTTCGCTCTCCGAAGCCAGCAGCAACTGCGACTGCCGCGCTCCCACCAGATCGACATAGACTTCGGCCAAAAGCTCGGAGTCGAGCAACGCGCCGTGTTTGGTGCGGTGTGAATTGTCGATCGAATAACGCGAACAGAGATCGTCGAGCCGGTTCGACACACCCGGATGCTTGCGCCGCGCCAGCAGCAGCGTATCGACCAGTCGCTCGCGCGGGATTGCCGGGCGCTTGATGCGATCGAGCTCGGCATTGATGAAGCTGATGTCGAACGAAGCGTTGTGGATCACCAGCGGCGCATCGCCGATGAACTCCAGGAACGCATCGACCACTTCGTGGAACAGCGGCTTGGTCGAGAGAAACTCGGCCGACAGGCCGTGCACCGCAAAGGCTTCCGCCGGCATGTCCCGTTCGGGATTGATGTAGACGTGATAGGTCTGGCCCGTCGGCATGCGGTTGAAAATCTCGACGCAGCCGATTTCGACCAGCCGATCGCCGCGAAGCGGATCGAGGCCGGTGGTTTCGGTATCGAGAACGATTTCACGCATGATTTGGGACGCCGTCTGAAGGCGGCGAATCAGCTCCGCCGCTGCGGCATCTTAACGACCTCGGCCAGGATATGCGCGATTTGGGCGCGCACCGGTTCAAGTCCGTGTGACGTATCCACCACGAAATCGGCCCGCTTGCGCTTCTCGGCATCCGGCGTCTGCTTGGCGATGATGGCATCGAGCTTGGCCTCGTCCATCGTGCCGCGCGCCAGCACCCGCTGACGCTGAACTTCCGCCGAGGTCGAGACCACGACCACGGCATCGACCCGCTTCTCGCCGCCGGTTTCGAACAGCAGCGGGATGTCGAGCACCACGACCGGCGCCTTGGCGGCTTCCGCATCGGCAAAGAATTTTTTCCGGGACGCACCGAGCATCGGGTGAACGATCTGCTCGAGCTGTTTGATCGCGGCGGGATCGTGCACCACGCGCGCGGAGAGTTTGGCCCGGTCGACCTTGCCGTTCACGGTGGTGCCGGGAAAGGCGGCCTCGATCGCCGGCGCAGCCTCGCCTTCGTAGAGCTGATGGACGGCGGCATCGGCGTCATAGACCGGCACGCCGGCCTCCGCGAACAATTTCGCGGTGGTCGATTTGCCCATTCCGATCGAGCCGGTCAATCCGAGGATCAGCATCAGCGCCTAGCCATTTTATCGTTCAGACCGCAACTAGCCGTTCGCGCCGCAGGAACGCAAGCAGCGGCAGCAGCGGCAGGCCGAGAATGGTGAAATGATCGCCCTCGATGCGCTCGAACAGATGGATGCCGAGCCCCTCGAGCTGATAGGCGCCGACACTGGTTGTCACAGCATCGCCGGCGGCATCGAGATAGGCCGAAAGCTCAGCGTCGGTCATCTGCCGCATGGTCATGCGGGCAACCGAAACATCCTCGAAGACGATCTTGCCGTCATGCGCCACGGCAACGGCCGAATTCAGCTCGTGGCTGTTGCCGGCGAGATCCCGCAATTGCGCCAGCGCCTGAGCGCGGTCGGCGGGCTTATTGAAGAGGCGGTTCCCGAGCGCCAGCGTCTGGTCAGCACCGATCACGTAGCTTCCGGGATGATTCACCGAAACCGCTTTCGCTTTCTCGCGGGCCAGCAGCAGGCCGATCTCGCGCGGATTCGAAAGCTTGGAAGCGGCCTGAATGCCGCGCTCGTCGATGTCGGCCGTGATCGCGTTGAATTCGAGACCGGCGTTGGCCAGCAGCATCTTTCGCGCGCTGCTCTGCGAAGCCAAGATTAACGGAGACGTGCCGCACCAGATAGCCATTTATTCCGGAGGCCGGTTGCGCTGGCGATCGCTGTAGAGCTTCATGATTGCGGCCGCGGTTTCCTCGATCGAGCGTCGGGTGACGTCCAGCAGCGGCCAGTCATGCTTGGCGCTGAGCTTGCGTGCGAACGCGACTTCCTCAGTGACCGACTGCCTGTCCGTATAGGTGTCGCTGCCCGACTCGGCGCCCATGGAGAGCAGGCGGTTCTGGCGAATCTGGATCAAGCGTTCCGGCGTCGCGTGCAGGCTCACCACCAGCGGCCGTGTCAGCTTCTCCAGTTGTTCGGGCACCGGAATGCCGGGGACTAGCGGCACGTTGGCGGTGCGGATGCCGCGGTTGGCGAGATAGATCGACGTCGGCGTCTTCGAGGTGCGGGATACGCCGACCAGCACCACGTCGGCATCGTCGAGGCCTTCGACATGCTGACCGTCGTCGTGGATCATCGTGTAGTTCAGCGCGTCGATGCGCTTGAAATATTCCGCATTGAGAACGTGTTGGGCGCCGACGCGGCCGGTGGTCGCTGCGCCAAGATAGGCCTCGAACAACTGCATCACCGGCCCGATGATCGACAGGCTCGGAACGTTGATCCCCTTGCACTTGTCCTCGAGCCTGGAGACCAGATCCTTCTCCAGCAGTGTGAACAGCACGATGCCCGGCGCTTCCTCGATCTCGTCGAGCACGCGATCGAGCTGCTTCTGGCTGCGCACGAGCGGATAGACGTGCTCGACCGGCGTCACATTGGCGTATTGGGCTGCGACCGCCCGCGCCACGGTGATCAGCGTCTCACCGGTGGAGTCGGAGACCAGGTGCAGATGGAAATAATTGTTCGAGGTCGGCACAAAAACTCTTTGGATGGAGACGGGGTGGTTTGTGGATTTCTGTGGAGCTTAACCCCTCGGAAAGGGATGTGCGACACCAGGGGCGGGACAAGTGCCAATTTTCTTCACACCGCTGCCCGTCAGAACAAGTCCGGCGCCTCGCCAAAGGGGAAGCGGGATTGCGCGGACAACCCCCTTGATAAGCTGCCGACAGAAACGCGCAAGCCTTTGAAGCCGGCCGACTTATCGCAAATCGCCGCAGTGCCTCGGGGACATGTTGAGGGATGTGAACAAGCGCGCGCGAACGCACGGATGGAATTGCGTGAGTCCAATCCACGGTCACTCAGACTCAAACCTTAAGAATCTAAGATTCTAGATTTGAGGAAGGCGCTACGGACGGATATGTGTGCAGGGTAAGACCTTAACGGGTTCTTACTATCCCCAGTTCCCTTTGCGGGCAGACATCCGGGCGCGAAGATATGTTCGAAGACGTCTATCTCTGGATCAAGGCGTTGCATGTGATCGCGGTCATCTCCTGGATGGCCGGCATGCTCTATCTGCCGCGGTTGTTCGTTTATCACTCCGAAGCCGAGATCGGCTCGAGGCAGTCCGAGACGTTCAAGGTGATGGAACGCCGGCTGCTCAAGGCGATCATCAATCCCGCCATGATCGTCACTTGGCTTGCCGGGCTGTATCTCGCCTGGGCCGGCCACTGGTTCACATTCGGCTGGCTGCACGTAAAACTGGCACTGGTCCTGGCGATGTCGGCGGTCCACGGCTTTTTTTCCCGCTGGCTGAAGGATTTCGCTGCTGACAAGCGCCCGCGAAGCCAGAAATTCTATCGTATTATCAATGAGGTGCCGACCATCCTGATGATTTTGATCGTCATCATGGTGATCGTGAAGCCGTTCTAGGCAGGCCGCGTGACGAATCGCTCAGCGCTTCGTCTTGCGGAGCCGAAAGCGATTTTCTATATTATCGATATCCCACCCAACGCAGGCGGATGTGGTTGTGTCCGAGCTTTCCAGAGGCCGGACACCGCATCAGGTTTGAAGCCTCACCGGCACTCACCTTGCCAGACCTGCGGACTTTATCTTCTCACGTCCGCATTTCAGAGCCACCTCGCACCCCCTCCCTAAAGGTTACCCCACAGGACCACCCCAATGCGGGAAATTAAACTCCAGGACCTCAAGTCGAAAACGCCGGCCGAGCTCGTCTCGTTCGCGGAAGAGCACGGGGTCGAGAATGCCAGCACGATGCGCAAGCAGGAGCTGCTGTTCGCCATTCTCAAGCAGCTGGCGCTGGCCGAAACCGACATCGTCGGCGAAGGCGTCGTCGAGGTTCTCTCTGACGGCTTCGGCTTCCTCCGCTCGCCCGATGCGAATTATCTGCCGGGCCCGGACGACATTTACGTTTCGCCCTCGCAGATCCGCCGTTTTGGCCTGCGCACCGGCGACACCATCGAAGGTCACATCCGCAGCCCGAAAGAGGGCGAGCGCTATTTCGCGCTGCTGAAGGTCAACACGCTCAATTTCGAGGACCCGGAAAAGGCCAAGCACAAGGTCAATTTCGACAACCTCACGCCGCTGTTTCCGAATCAGCGTTTCCGCATGGAAATCGACGATCCGACGCGGAAAGACCTGTCTGCACGCGTGATCGACATCGTCGCGCCGATCGGCAAGGGCCAGCGTGCGCTGATCGTCGCGCCGCCGCGGACCGGTAAAACCGTGCTGATGCAGAACATCGCGCACTCGATCACGCACAATCACCCCGAATGCTATCTGATCGTGCTGCTGATCGACGAGCGTCCGGAAGAAGTCACGGACATGCAGCGTTCGGTGAACGGCGAGGTCGTGTCGTCGACCTTCGACGAGCCAGCGGTGCGCCACGTCCAGGTCGCCGAAATGGTGATCGAGAAGGCCAAGCGCCTGGTCGAGCATGGCCGCGACGTCGTGATCCTGCTCGATTCGATCACCCGCCTCGGCCGCGCCTACAACACCGTGGTGCCGTCATCGGGCAAGGTGCTGACCGGCGGTGTCGATGCCAACGCCCTGCAGCGTCCGAAGCGCTTCTTTGGTGCCGCCCGTAACATCGAGGAGGGCGGCTCGTTGACCATCATCGCGACCGCGCTGGTCGATACCGGCAGCCGCATGGACGAAGTCATTTTCGAAGAGTTCAAGGGCACCGGTAACTCGGAACTGATCCTGGACCGCAAGGTCTCGGACAAGCGTACCTTCCCGGCGATCGACATTTCCCGCTCCGGCACCCGCAAGGAGGAGCTCATTACCGATCCGCAGGTGCTCAAGAAGATGTACGTCCTCCGCCGCATCCTCAATCCGATGGGCACCATGGACGCGATCGACTTCCTGCTCGACAAGCTGCGCTCGACCAAGAGCAATTCGGAGTTCTTCGACTCCATGAACACCTGAGTCAGGGTACAGCAAGACATCAGAGGGCGCCTTCGGGCGCCCTTTTTGTTGTGCGGCTTTGCTGCGGTAATGGTGCAGCATGGCTGACGGATCGGCCGGGAATTCGGAATTGCGATAAGCCGTTGATATATTTGTAGTATGATTGACGTCGACCGGCTGAATGGTTCCGAGCCGAGCCAGTATTGCAGCAAAATGCTACCCCGATATTGCGCTGCAATATAGTGATTGCTGCGGCCCTAAAGCGCAGCAAAAAGAGGGCGCCCGTCAGCCTGAAGACGCGCCGTTTGCCTTTTCCCCGCCAGCCGGACAAATAGGCCATGCATCCGCGAGACCAGACCATCTTTGCGCTGTCGTCCGGCCGTGCGCCGAGCGCGATCGCAGTGGTGCGCGTCTCGGGCCCGCGGGCCGGCCTGGTCCTGACGACCCTGGCAGGCAAGCTGCCGGCACCGAGGCAGGCGAGCCGCCGGCTGCTCCGCGACAGCGCTGGCCAGCCGATCGACGATGCGGTCGTGCTTTGGCTTCCGGGGCCGGGCAGTGCGACCGGCGAGGACATCGCCGAATTCCACATCCATGGCGGCCGCGCCGTGCTGTCGGCGTTGCTCGCCGCTATTTCGATAATTCCGAATACGCGGGCTGCCGAGCCCGGCGAGTTCACGCGGCGGTCGTTCGAGAACGGCAAGCTCGACCTCACCGAGGCCGAGGGCCTCGACGATCTCATTCACGCCGACACCGACCGCCAGCGCCGTCAGGCCCTGCGCCAGCTGCAGGGCCTGCTCGGCGATCGCGCGCGCGACTGGCGCGAGCGCATCATCGAGGCGTCGGCACTGATCGAGGCGGGTATCGATTTTTCCGATGAAGGCGATGTGCCCGCCGAATTGAGGGCGCCGGCCGTCGAGGCGATCAGAGCCCTGCATGACGAAATCACAAAAGTCCTTGCGGCACAGGGACATTCGGAACGCCTGCGCGACGGTCTCGTGGTCGCGATCGCCGGCGAGCCGAATGTCGGCAAGTCGACGCTGATCAATCAGCTCGCGCGCCGCGAGGTCGCAATCGTTTCGCCGCACGCCGGCACGACGCGCGACATCATCGAGGTGCAGCTCGATCTCGACGGCTATCCCGTCACTGTTATCGACACCGCCGGCATCCGCGAGACCAACGACCCGGTCGAGCAGGAAGGCGTGCGCCGGGCGCGAGTGCGCGCTGACGATGCCGACCTCGTGCTGTGGCTGGTCGAGGGCGAGCAGGCCGCCGATCCGGACGCGCTGCGGTCACTTCGGAAATCCGGAGACGGCGATCGGCCGGACGGCTCGGTCTGGATCGTCCGCAACAAGATCGATCTCGGCAAGGCCGGGGGCGTTGGGCCGAGCGGCGAGTTCCGGATCTCGGCGAGCCGGGGCGATGGCCTACCCGAGTTGGTCGTGGCGCTCGTGAAGTTCGCCGCCGATTTTTTTGGTACCAGCGAAGCCGCCGTCGTGACCCGAGCCCGCCAGCGAGACTTGTTGAGCTGCGCGTCAGACAGCTTGCGCCGGAGTCTCGAGCTTGTAGAAGAGGGCGAGGAGCTCGCCGCCGAAGAGCTGCGTGCCGCGGCCTTTGCCCTCGGCCGGCTGCTGGGCCGGGTGGACGTCGAGGACGTCCTGGGGGCCATCTTCCAGAAATTCTGTATCGGAAAGTAGCGCTAGTTCTTCAATGTAGAACTAGCGTTTGTTCCATTGCTTGCGTTTCACGTGAAACAGGGCGGCGCCGGTTCCACGTGAAACATGTTGCGGTTCTCTTTCGTAGCCCGGATGGAGCGAAGCGCAATCTGGGGCCGCTTTCACTCTGGCTGATGCCTGCCCCGGATTTCGCTGCGCTCCATCCGGGCTACGGATCCCGAGGTTCACGAGACAGCTGCAGGCGGTTCCATGCTGTTTCACGTGAAACGCTGGTGGGGTGCTCGGGCTGAGACCGATGGCGCGGGGGGGGAACGGGAGACCTGGCTCTCCGCGAGTGCGATAGTCGCTTTCAGGGTAACGCACCGGCCTCGTTATTGCGAGGAGCCCTTGCGACGAAGCAATCCAGACCGCCTCCGCGGAGGGATTCTGGATTGCTTCGCTACGCTCGCAATGACAAGCGTGGCATGGACTGTCGCTCCTCGATCGGTCGATTACTCCAAGAAGGCAATCGGAGCTGCGGACTTGCTTTGGTATCGGCCCATTTCGTTTCGCGTGAAACAGCAATCCCTTCAACACCCCGCTTACTGTGCATGGGGTTGTTTTCACGAAAAAGGCTTTGCCGCTCTCCCGAGCCTGTCGCGCGTCTCACGTAAAACACCCTCTCACCCAGTTTATACTTCCGGCTTTCATACCTATGAGCTAGAAGTCCGGCATGCGAACAGAGCGAGAGAGTTTCGACGTCATCGTCATTGGCGGCGGCCACGCCGGCTGTGAGGCCGCGGCTGCGTCTGCCCGGATGGGCGCGGCAACCGCTCTGGTGACGCACCGCTTCTCCACGGTCGGCGCGATGTCCTGCAATCCCGCGATCGGTGGCCTCGGCAAGGGCCATCTGGTCCGCGAGGTCGACGCTCTCGATGGTCTGATGGGCCGGGTCGGCGATGCCGGCGGCATCCAGTTTCGCGTCCTCAACCGCCGGAAGGGTCCGGCTGTGCGTGGCCCCAGGGCTCAAGCTGACCGGAAGCTCTATGCGGCCGCCATGCAGGCCGCGATCCAGGCGACCGAAGGCCTCTCCATCATCGAAAGCGAGGCCGACGAGCTGATCGTGATCGACGGACGGGTCACCGGACTGCGCCTGGCTGATGGCCGGGAGCTTCGGGCAGGGGCTGTGGTCGTCACTACCGGCACCTTCCTGCGTGGTCTGATCCATCTCGGTGAGAAGAACTGGCCTGCCGGCCGGGTCGGCGAGGCACCTGCGATGGGTCTTTCTGCCTCCTTCGAACGCGCTGGCTTCACCCTCGGACGGCTCAAGACCGGGACTCCACCGCGCCTGGATGGCTCCACGATCGACTGGTCTGCGGTCGAGATGCAGCCCGGAGACGAGCCGCCGGAGCCGTTCTCGATGATGACCGAGCGGATCACGACGCCGCAGATCCAGTGCGGGATCACCCGGACCACGTCCGCCACCCATGAGGTGATCCGGGCCAATGTCCATCGCTCCCCGATGTACTCCGGCCAGATCAAGAGCTCCGGTCCCCGCTATTGCCCCTCGATCGAGGACAAGATCGTCCGCTTCGGGGACCGCGACGGCCATCAGATTTTCCTGGAGCCGGAAGGGCTCGACGACACGACCGTCTATCCCAACGGCATCTCGACCTCGCTGCCTGAGGAGGTCCAGCTCGCCATCCTCGCCAGCATTCCCGGTCTCGAGCAGGTGAAGATGGTCCGTCCAGGCTACGCCATCGAATACGACCACATCGATCCCCGCGAACTCGATCCGACCCTGCAGACCAAGCGTCTGCGCGGTCTGTTCCTGGCCGGGCAGATCAACGGCACCACCGGATACGAAGAGGCCGCCGGGCAGGGCATCGTGGCCGGCCTCAATGCGGCCCTCTCCGCCAGTGGGGCGACGCTCACCGTGTTCGACCGCGCGGACGGCTATCTCGGGGTGATGATCGACGATCTCGTGACCCGCGGGATCAGCGAGCCCTATCGGATGTTCACCTCCAGGGCCGAGTACCGGCTAACGCTGCGGGCCGACAATGCCGATCAGCGTCTGACCGAGAAGGGGATCGCACTCGGATGCGTCCTCGGCACCCGGACCCAGCATCACCGGACCAAGATGGATGCCCTGAACGCGGCCCGGACGCTCTCGAAGTCCCTGAGCATCACCCCAAACGAGGCGATCAAGCACGGGCTGTCCCTCAACCGGGACGGCCAGCGCCGGTCGGCCTTCGAGCTGATGGCTTATCCGGATATCGGTTGGAGCGAGGTCCGCGCGATCTGGCCGGAGCTGTCCTCGATCGATCCCGTCATCGCTACCCATCTCGAGATCGATGCCAAATACGACGTCTATCTGGAGCGCCAGAGCGCCGATGTCGAAGCCTTCCGGCGCGACGAGGGGATGGTGTTGTCGGAGGTCGACTACAGCCTCGTCCCCGGTCTCTCCAACGAGGTCCGGGTCAAGCTGGAGAAGGCGCGGCCGTTCACGGTCGGCCAGGCGGGTCGGATCGATGGGATGACGCCGGCGGCGCTCGGCATCCTCGCGGCCTATCTTCGCCGCGAGGCACGGAAGACTTCCAAGGCAATCGCATAGGCGTTTCACGTGAAACAGCGCGGATCGGGCGGGGACAGATCGCTATCCCGACGACCCGGAACAGGTGAGGGTGCCGGTCATCGACCGGACCCGGCGCCGGCCAGACCGAAGATCGACAAGGCCAGCGCCAACGATCAGGCGCTCGACTCCATCATCGCCGCCGACAAACGCGCGGCCTTGAAGCTCGCTCCCGTTTCACATGAAACAGAAGCCAGGCTCGATCGCTTCATCGCGCTCCTCCGGGAGTGGCAGGCCAAGACCAATCTGGTCGCGCCCTCGACCCTGCCAAACCTCTGGACCCGGCACATCGCCGACTCGCTTCAGCTCGTCGATCTCGCGCCGTCCGCAAAACGCTGGGCCGACCTCGGCAGCGGCGGCGGCTTTCCCGGCGTCGTGCTTGCCTGCGCCATGGCTGGCACGCCGGACGCCAAGGTTCATCTAGTCGAGCGAATCGCCAAGAAGGCCGCGTTTTTGCGCGAAGCGATCCGCGTCACGACGTCTCCGGGAGTCGTACATCTCGCTGAGATCGGGGATAATGTGGATAGAATCACCGGCCCCGTCGATTGCGTCACCGCCCGTGCGCTGGCTCCGCTACATCAACTCATCGGCTTTGCGGAGCCGCTGATGCGCCAGGGCGCAAAGGCGCTGTTTCTCAAGGGTCAAGATGTAGAGGCTGAATTGACCGAAGCCGCTAAATATTGGAATATTCAGCCGCAGCTCCACCAAAGCCGGACGGGCGACGGGTGGATCGTCGAGCTGACTTCAGTTGAATGGCGCGGGTGAGACGTTCAGGGGTTGAGTGGGGAAATTTCGATGACCGAGATTGATGAGCCGCAGCAAGAGCAGACCGCAGAGGTCCCGCATGGCCACCCGCGCATCCTGGCGCTGGCGAATCAGAAAGGCGGCGTGGGAAAAACAACCACAGCGATCAACCTCGGCACCGCACTCGCGGCGATCGGCGAGCGCGTCCTGATCGTCGATCTCGATCCGCAGGGCAACGCCTCGACCGGTCTCGGCATCGATCGCCGCAACCGCTCCTGCTCGACCTATGACGTGCTGATCGGCGAAGCCCCGCTGCGCGAAGCCGTGGTCTCGACCGCCGTGCCGCGCTTGCACATCGCGCCCTCGACCATGGACCTCTCCGGCCTCGAGCTCGAGCTCGGCACCACGCCCGGCCGCGCCTTCAAGCTGCGCGATGCGATCGGCGCGCTCAACAACAACGTCTCGCCGGAGGCCGACTACACCTATGTGCTGATCGACTGCCCGCCCTCGCTCAACCTGCTCACGGTGAACGCGATGGCGGCGTCGGACGCGATCCTGGTGCCGCTGCAGTGCGAGTTCTTCGCGCTCGAAGGTCTGTCGCAATTGCTGCAGACGGTGGAGCAGGTCCGCTCGACGCTGAACCCGAACCTGTCGATCCACGGCATCGTGCTGACCATGTTCGACTCGCGCAACAACCTCTCGAACCAGGTCGTCGCCGACGTTCGCCAGTTCATGGGCGAGAAGGTCTACAAGACCATGATCCCGCGCAACGTGCGCATTTCGGAAGCGCCGTCCTACGGCAAGCCGGTGCTGGTCTACGATCTCAAATGCGTTGGCAGCGAAGCGTATTTGCGGCTCGCCACCGAGGTGATCCAGCGCGAGCGCGAGCTGCGCGTCACGCATTGAAGCGACGTTGATTCGTAGGATGGGTAGAGCGCAGCGAAACCCATCATCACACGCACGAACAGCGATGGGTTTCGCTTCGCTCTACCCATCCTACAAGTTTCGAGAATTCAGTTCTGGAGTGCTGCACCGTGAATCCAAGGGAGCTGGCGATGGCCGACGAAGCGCGTTCGCGACTGGGCCGGGGTCTTGCAAGTCTGATCGGTGATGTCGGCGGCGAGGCCCAGCATGTCGATCGTCCGCGCGCGCAGCGCAAGGTGCCGATCGAATTCATCAAGCCGAACCCGCGCAATCCGCGCCGCACGTTCTCGGACACCGAGCTCCGGGAGCTCAGCGATTCCATCAAGCAGCACGGCGTGATCCAGCCGATCGTGGTGCGTCCGGTGAAGGGCGCGCAGGATCGCTACGAGATCATCGCCGGCGAACGGCGCTGGCGCGCTTCGCAGATCGCCGGCCTGCATGAAGTGCCGATCGTGCCGGTGGACATCAGCGACAGCGATGCGCTGGAATTCGCGATCGTCGAGAACGTGCAGCGCGAAGACCTCAACCCGATGGAAGAGGCGCTCGGCTATCACGCGCTCGCCAACGAGTTCAAACGCAGCCAGGACGACATCGCAAAAGTCGTCGGCAAGAGCCGCAGCCACATCGCCAACATGATGCGGCTGACCAAGCTGCCGGCCGAGGTGCAGGCCCTGATCACGAGCGGCGACCTGACCGCCGGCCACGCCCGCGCGCTGATTGGCGTGCCCGATCCGGTTGCGTCCGCCAAGCGGATCGTCGAGGAAGGCCTCAACGTCCGCCAGGCCGAAGCGCTCGCGCATGAAGAGGGCGTGCCGGAACGCAAGCCGCAGAAGGCGCGCGCCACTGGCGGCAAGGAAAAGGACCCTGATACGATCGATCTGGAAAAGCGCGTCAGCGACGCCCTCGGCCTCAAGGTGACCGTCAATCACCGCGACCCCGGCGGCTCGGTCCAGATCAACTACCGCAATCTCGACCAGCTCGACGAGGTGATGAAGCGGCTGGCCAAGGGCGCGCTTTAGGCGCTCCAACTATCACCGTCACCCTGAGGTGCCGACGCGTAGCGGCGGCCTCGAAGGGCGACAGCCCGGCTGCATCGGGGCCGTTCATCCTTCGAGGCTCCCCATGGGACGCGTTGCGTCCCATGCCTCGCACCTCAGGATGACGGATTGGGCTATGCTGGATTGCTTCGCTTCGCTCGCAATGACGTGGAGAGAGTGGAGCCTATCCCCGCCGCTTCGCATTCGCGGCGATCGCCATCAGCGTGCGCTGGGCGATGGCGGCGGCGAGCGTGGCCTGCTTGCGGGTGTCGAGCGCGGCGGTGGCGAGCTGCTCGATCACGGCGGCGAGCTTCGCCACGCTGAAATTGCGCAGCGCCGTCTCCACCGCGGGCTTCCTCGAAAAATGCAGGCGCGGATATCCGCCGTCGAGCACGGCGGAGGCCGGCGTGCCGTCGGCGATGGCGAGCGCGGATTTGTGCAGCCACGCGGCCTGGCGCTGCGCCGCGGAGATGATCACGCCGGGATAGGTGCCGGCGATCATGGCTTTTGCGAACTCGGTCTCGACGATGTCGGGCCGGCCGGCGAAGGCGCCGTCGACAATCGGATCGAGCTTCAGCTCGGACGCGTCCGCGACCACCGACATCACGTCGTCCAGCGTGATCTCGCCTTTGCCATGGGCATAGAGCGTCAGCTTGCGCAACTCGTTGCGCGAGGCCTGGCGGTCGCCGCCGAGGAACGACATCAGTGCCGCGCGGGCATCCTGCGCGATCCGCAAGTTGGCGATGCGGAGTTCGTCTTCCATCAGTTTGGCGAGATCGCGTTCGGTGTCGGGATAGCAGCCGATGGCGACCGCCGTCTTGGCCTTCTCGCAGGCCTTGCGCAGCGGCGATTCCGGGCGCAGCTCGCCGGCCTCGATCACGATGCGGCAATCCTTCACGTTCATCTCGGCCAGCGTGTCGACGCCGCTGGCAAAGCTGCGCGAGCCGGCCCGGATGCGGATGGCACGGCGGCCGCCGAACAGCGGCACCGTCATGGCTTCGTCGACGAGGCGCGACGGCTCGGCGGAGAGCTCGTCGCCGTCGAGCTTGACCAGCGCGAACGGATCATTGGGATCGTCGACGGCGGAGGCGATCAGCGCATCCGCGCGCTCGCGCACGAGGCCGGCGTCGGGACCGTAGAGCAGAATGATCGGACGGCCCGCATCGGGGCGGGCGAGGAAGGCGTCGATCTCTTTTCCGCGCAGCGCGACCATCGGCCCTAACAGTCATTCCGGGCGCGCGAGGCGCGAACCCGGACTCCAGAGATTGGGAATCGAGATTCCGGGCTCTCGTTTCGCGAGCCCCGGAATGATGGGATGACTTACGTGCCCGCGGTGAAGAACGAAGCGAGCCGAGTCGTGATGTTCTCGGCGATCTCGTTGGCGGCACGATCCTCCGCATCGCGCAGGGCGCGGTTGCGGGCGAAGCGCTGGTAAGAGCCGGGCATGTCATAGGACACGCGCGAGAAGGTGGTGCCGGTCATCACCGACTTGCCGCTCACGACCTCGATCAGATTGTACTGGCAGTCGATGCCGTAGTTTTCGCTGTTCGGCAGACCGGTAGCGGGGTCGAGGATCAGCGACGACTTGCTGGAGTTGAAACGGATCTCCAGACGGTGAGTCGGCGGCATGCCCGTGGCGCTGCCGTAGAGCTTGAAGGCGAGGGCGTTACGGACCTCGACCCCGACGCGGGCTTCGCGGGAGGCATTCGGCTTGTTGATCGGCGGAAGGTCGACCCCCATCAGCTTCTCGCGCAGGCCGGGGGTGCCGTCGGTATGCTCGGCATACATCGGCTGGAAGCAGCCAGCCGTCAGCGCCGCCAGAGCGGCGACCGCCAGCAAGCGGGCTGCGATGCGGATCCTAGCCGACAACATTCACGATCCTCTTGGGGACGATGATCACCTTGCGGACGGGCTTGCCGTCCAGGGCCAGCTTTACCGCATCAAGGGCCAAAACGGCAGCCTCGATTTCCGGATTCTGGGCCGCTGTTGCAACTGTGACCTCACCCCGTTTTTTGCCGTTGACCTGGACCACCAGGGTCACGCTGTCTTCAACCAGCAAATCGCGTTCGATTTGGGGCCAATTGGCCTCCGAAACCAGCCCGGCGTGACCCAGCACCTGCCAGCACTCCTCGGCCAGGTGCGGCATCATCGGGGAGAACAGCTGGACCAGGATCTGGCTGGCCTCCCGGATCGCCCAAGCCAAATCTGGAGCGAGGTCGGCCGCCGGCTGGCCGGGGCGCTGGAGCACCTCCGAGAACGTATTCGTGAACTCGCGGATATGGGCGAGGCAGACGTTGAAGTGCAGCCGCTCGACGCCGGTCGTGACCTTGTCGAGCGCGCCGTGGGCGGCCTTGCGCAGGAGGAGCGCGTCGTCGCTGAACGAGGACGGCCGGGCCGCGGGGGCGGCCTTGCCGAGTTCCACCGCATCGTTCACCAGCCGCCACAGCCGCTGCACGAAGCGCGAGGCGCCCTGGACGCGCTCGTCGCTCCAGATCACGTCGCGGTCGGGCGGGGAGTCCGACAGCATGAACCAGCGGGCGACGTCGGCGCCGTAGGTCGCGATGATGTCGTCGGGGTCGACCGTGTTCTTCTTCGACTTCGACATCTTCTCGATCGGACCGATCTGGATGTCTTCGCCGGTGCTGAGCAGCGTCGCGCGGCGACCGTTGCCGCCGACCTCGATCTTCACCTCGGCCGGCTGCACCCAGCTGCCGTCGGCCTTCTGGTAGGTCTCGTGCACTACCATGCCCTGCGTGAACATGCCGGCGAACGGCTCGTCCAGCGTGACGTGCCCGGTCGCCTTCATCGCGCGGGTGAAGAAGCGGCTGTAGAGCAGATGCAGGATCGCGTGCTCGACGCCGCCGATATACTGGTCGACCGGCAGCATCCGGTTGACGACCGCGGGCGTCGTCGGCGCGTTTTCGTTCCAGGGATCGGTGAAACGCGCGAAGTACCAGGACGAGTCCACGAAAGTGTCCATGGTGTCGGTTTCGCGCTGGGCCTTGCCGCCGCATTTCGGACAGGTGACGTGCTTCCACGTCGGATGATGATCCAGCGCGTTGCCCGGCTTGTCGAAGCTCACATCCTCCGGCAGCACCACCGGCAGGTCGGCATCCGGCACCGGCACCACGTCGCACTTCGGACAGTGGATGACGGGAATCGGGCAGCCCCAATAGCGTTGGCGCGAAATGCCCCAGTCGCGCAGGCGGAAGTTCACCTGCCGCTCGCCGACCGGCGCGTTGCCGCGCAGCTCGTTTTCCAGACGTTTGGCAACTTCGTCCTTGGCCTGGTCGATCGTCATGCCGTCGAGGAAGCGCGAATTGATCATGCGGCCGTCACCGTCATAGGCGGTGTCGGTGATCACGAACGTCTTCGGGTCCTGGCCCTCGGGGCAGACCACCGGCGTGTTGCCGAGATTGTACTTGTTGACGAAGTCGAGGTCGCGCTGGTCATGCGCGGGGCAGCCGAAGATCGCGCCGGTGCCGTATTCCATCAGCACGAAGTTGGCGACATAGACCGGCAGCTTCCAGCTCGGATCGAACGGATGCACCGCGCGGATGCCGGTGTCGAAACCCTGCTTCTCCGCGGTGTCGATGATCGACTGCGCGGTGCCGATCTTCTTGATGTCGGAGATGAACTCCGCAAGTTTCGGGTTCTTCGCGGCGGCTGCCTGCGCCAGCGGATGATCCGCCGAGATCGCCATGAACTTCGCGCCGAACAGCGTGTCCGGGCGTGTCGTGAAAATCTTAAGCTCGCTTTCGCCGGCGGGCGTCGTTGCCGCATCCAGCGCGAAGCGGACCAACAGGCCCTCGGAGCGGCCGATCCAGTTGCGCTGCATCAGCCGCACCTTGTCGGGCCAGCGGTCGAGCCCGTCCAGCGCCGACAGCAGCTCCTGCGAGTACTTCGTGATCTTGAAGACCCACTGGCTCATTTCCCGTTGTTCGACAACGGCGCCGGAGCGCCAGCCGCGGCCGTCGATCACCTGCTCGTTGGCGAGCACGGTCATGTCGACCGGATCCCAGTTGAGCTTGCGCTTCTCGCGCTCGGCGAGGCCGGCGGCGAGCATGTCCAAAAACATCTTCTGCTGATGCTTGTAGTAGCTGGGGTCGCAGGTCGCGAATTCGCGGCTCCAGTCCAGCGACAGCCCGATCGAGCGGAGCTGCTTCTTCATCGCGGCGATATTGTCGTAGGTCCAGGCCTTCGGGGCGACCTTGCGCTCGATGGCGGCGTTCTCGGCCGGCAGGCCGAACGCGTCCCAGCCCATCGGGTGCAGCACGTTGAACCCCTTGGCGCGCATGAAGCGGGCCAGCACGTCACCGAGCGTATAATTGCGGACATGGCCGATATGGATGCGCCCGGACGGGTAGGGGAACATCTCCAGCACATAGTATTTCGGCCGCGAATCGTCGTTCTTCGAGACGAAGATCGCCTGCTGGTCCCAGGTAGCCTGCCAGCGCGGTTCGGCGTCGCGGGCGTTATAGCGTTCGGAGGTCATGGAATCGTTGGGTTTTCGTTGGATTCGGCCGTCTAAAGACGGCGGACTAGGCCATAGAAGTCCTCGGGGGGTCAATGGGTTGCCGCCGCCAGGAGCGCTCCGCAATGCTGCTCCGCAAAAGTACGGACGAGGGTATTGGGATCGGATTAAGGGGTCGGTGCGAATTTGGCGGCAAACAGCACCCCGCGCCAGGCGATGGATTCAGACGTCGACGATCCCGATTACGACTATGCCGCGTCCATCGCCGGACGGGCGATGCGGAGCATGGCCGAACAGCGGATTCCGCCGACGCCGACCAATTTCGCGGTCTGGTTCCAGTATTTCGCCGGCAGCCATGACGATCTGCGCAACGCCGTCGATCTCCTGATCGACCACAACCGTCCCTTCGACACCCGCACCAGCCTGGATCTGTTCGAGACCTACGTCGCCCCCCAGGTGAGCGCCGTCGTCGTCACGTCCGAACGGCTGCATGCCCTGATAGGGACGGCGAAGGAGTTTCTGGCGACCGCGATCGCCGACAACCACTCGCAGATCAAAGCGATCAGCGAGGTCGCCGACCAAGGCAAGGCCGGCGTCGATCCGAAGGCGCTGGTGGCGCAGCTGATGAACGAGCTGGCGCGCGCCGCCACGCGGGCGACACGGCTCGAGGCCGGCTTTGCCGAAAAGACCCGCGAGCTCGACGTGATCCGCGACTCGCTCTCGAGGTCCGAGGAGCGGGCCCGGACCGACACGCTGACGGGGCTTGCAAACCGGCGGGCGCTCGACGAGTTCCTGCGCAAGGCGCAGACGACGGCCGACTGGGGCGAGGCGCTCAGCGTGCTCCTGCTCGACATCGATCACTTCAAGACCTTCAACGACAGTTTTGGCCATGGCGTCGGCGACCAGGTGCTGCGCCTGATGGCCAACGTGCTGCGCGAAAAGGTCCGCACGCAGGATCTGCCGGCCCGCTATGGCGGCGAGGAGCTGATCGCGGTGCTGCCGGACGCCGATCTCGCCACCTGTACCGAGATCGCCGAGCGCATCAGGCGCGCGATCGCCGAATGCATCATCACGCGGCGCTCGACCGGCGAGACCTTGCCTGGCATCAGCGTGTCGATCGGCGTGGCGCAGTACCGGGCGGGTGAAGCTGTCACCGACCTCATCGAGCGTTGCGACCGCGCGCTCTATCTCGCCAAGGGCGGCGGACGCAATCGCGTGGTGACGGAGATCGAGCTCGATCGCGCCGGAGCCGCGGGCTAAAGCATGATCCGGAAACGTGCGCAGCGGTTTTCCGAAAAGATCATGCTCAAACACAACCTAAAGCGCGATGACGATTCATCCTAATCTCATCGCGCTTTAGGCACTGGCCGCCAGCATCATGGCGGCCGCGCCGTTCTCGATCGCCTGCACGCCGTGCTCGACGACGTTGTTGCGGCCGCGGTGTTTTGCGGCGTAGAGCGCGGCGTCGGCGGCTTCGATGAGATCGCCGGGGCGCAGCGTCTCGTTGGGTTTCGTCGCGGCAACGCCGATCGAGACCGTGACGATCATGTGGGCCGAGGTGATGTGCGGCAGGCAGAGCTTCAGCACCGCCGCGCGCACCAGCTCGCCGATCTCGACGGCGCGGTTCACATCGGTGTTCGGCAGCAACAGGCAGAATTCCTCGCCGCCATAGCGCGCCGCAAAGCCCATCGTGTCGGCGGCAATGCCGGAGAGCGACTCGCCGAGCCTGGTCAGGCAGGAATCGCCTTCGAGATGGCCGTAGGTGTCGTTGAACAGCTTGAAGTGATCGACGTCGATCATCAGCAGCGCGAGCTCGCTGTCATATTGCTGCGCGCGCATCCATTCGAAATCGAGCCGGCTCTGGAAGCCGCGGCGGTTGGCGAGGCCCGACAGCATGTCGATCGAGGCCATCACGGTCAGGCGGTCGTTGCTGGCGATCAGCTCGCGTTCGCGCTGGCTGAGCTGTGCGGCCATCGCGTTGAACGCGCGGGCCAGCGGCACGAATTCGGCCGGCAGGCGATTGCGCGCGGCGCGCGCCGAGAGGTCGCCCTCGCCAAGACGCTTGGCCATGTCGGCCAGCATCTCGATCGGCTTGATCACGAGCTTCTCGGCGGCGATCAGCGCGCCGAGCAGCACGAACAGCACGACGAAGGCGAGCTGGAGATAGGCGGTGCGGATGTCGCGGCTCACCGCCGCGGACACCTTGTCCTCGTCGATGCTGGCGATCAGGCGGGCATTGGTGCCGGCGATGCGGATGTAGCTGACTGCGCGGCGGGAGCCGTCGGCGGCGAGGAAAGACAGCGATCCCTCGTCCTGGTCCGAACGCAGCGCCTTGTCGGCGATCGCCGACATCAGCGGCATGTTGTCGAGCGGACGGCCGATCGCGCTGTGCTGATCGGCCGGCGCGGCCAGCACGGTGCCGGTGCTGTCGACCAGCACGGCGGTGATGCCGGCGCGGCCGCCGAGATTGTTCATGACCTTCGACATCCAGTCGAGGTTGACGGTGGCGAGCACGACGGCATCGGCGACGCCACTGAACGCGGACACCGGATAGACCGCCATCACGGTCGGCGACGGCACCGGGCGCGACAGGATGAAATCGCTCAGCACGAAACGGCCGGTTTCCTGTGCCTGCTGGAAGTACGGCCGGTCGCTGAGATCGAGGCCGACATACATGTTGTTGGTGGCGCACTGGATGCGTCCGTCCTGGCCGGCGATCAACAGCGTGCGGATCCAGGGAAGGTTCGACGGCAGGCTCGCGCGCAGCACGTCGCAGCTCTTGGTGATGCCGCCGGCGGACGCGCGAATGAAGGCCTCGGATTTCAGGATGGTCTCGACCGACGAGATCACCTCGCGCTGCGCATCGGCGCTATGCCGTGCAATAGTGGTGAATTCAGCAGCGGCCTGCGCGATCTGCTTGGCGCGCGTGTCCTCGAGCGAGCGGATACGCTCGAACATCAAGGGCGTCACCAGAATCACCGCGAGCAACGCAAGCCGCGCCCGGATTCCGAGAACCTGCTTGAGTTTCACTCGTTTGCGGTTGAAACTGACGTTTGCCATCTTCGCTACCCACCCCGCGGGCAAGGTAAAGCGAAGGGTTCAAAAACTCTTTCTTGAACTCGGTAAAATTGGACTTACCTCGGTTACGATCGTAAGCAATCGTCGTCATGACAGATGAAAACGCAGCGCCGGTAACCGGCCATCCACCAAACGCGCTCGCCGCGGTCGAGGCCGAAATTGCACGCGCCTGCAAGGAAGCGCGCCGGGATCGCGCCTCCGTCACGCTGATCGCGGTGTCCAAAACGTTCGACGCCGATGCAATTACCCCGGTCATTGCCGCCGGACAGCGCGTATTCGGCGAGAATCGCGTGCAGGAGGCCAAAGCCAAGTGGCCGGCGTTAACGTTGGTCTACCCTGGTATCGCGCTGCATCTGATCGGGCCGTTGCAGTCCAACAAGGCCAAGGAGGCGGTTGCGCTGTTCGATGCCATCCATTCGGTCGACCGCCCGAGCATTTGCCAGGCGTTAGCCAAGGAAATCGAATCCCAGAAAAAGCACCCGCAGCTCTTCGTCCAGATCAACACCGGCGAGGAGCCGCAGAAGGCCGGCGTCGCGCCCGGCGAGGCTGATGCCTTTCTCGCGAGCTGCCGCGACACCTATGGGCTGACGATTTCCGGCCTGATGTGCATCCCGCCGGTGGACGAGCCGCCGGCAGCCCATTTCGCGCTGACCGCCAAGATCGCCGCACGCAATGGCTTGAAGAACCTGTCGATGGGCATGAGCGCGGATTTCGCGACGGCCATCATGCTCGGCGCCACCCATGTGCGTGTCGGGAGCGCGATCTTCGGGCACCGGTAGCGGCCGTTAGCGAAGGCTAGGCCGCGCAATAGCTTTCGATTTCGTCATTGCGAGCGCAGCGAAGCAATCCAGAGTGTCTCCGCGGTGGTAGTCTGGATTGCTTCGTCGCAAGGGCTCCTCGCAATGACGGCGGAGTGTGAGGTTATACGAACCCCACCGAAGCCTTCCCCAGCACGCCAAAGTCCACCGCAAAATGATCGCCGGCCTGGATCGGCAGCGGCGGATGGCATGTGCCTGTCGTCGCCACCTCCCCTGCCCGCAAGGTGATGCCGAGCCCGCGCAGCTCGTTGGCGAGCCAGGCGAGCGCAACGCGGGGATCGCCGAGCACGTTCTTGCCGTGACCGGTGTAGTGCTGACCGCGCAGCGTGATCTGCGGCCGCTCCTCGACCAGATCCATCGCGCGCCAGTTTGCATTGGTTGCTGCGCCCAGCACGAACAGATGCGCGCAGGCATTGTCGGCGATGAGCTGCGCTTCGCCGGCGCTGGCGAAATCGCCAAAGCGCGAGTCAGGAATCTCGATCGCGGGATGCAAGCTCTCGACGGCGGCGAGCACCTCGTCGACGCTGTATGGCGCCGCGCGCGGCGGCAGATCGCGTCCCATGCGGAACGCGAATTCGGGCTCGCCGACGCGCATCTCATTGCCCTTCATCGACGCGGTGCCGCCATCGGCGATCACGGTGTCGCTCATGATGCGCCCCGCGAGCGGTCCCGCGACATTGATATGCTTTTGTCCGGCCTCGCTGGTTGCCGCGATCTTCCAGCCGAAAAGTTTTCCGAGCGATTGCGCTTCGAGGACCGCCTGGATCGCGTAACCGTCAGCGCGGCTCTGCGGCCGCAACTTTGGCTCAAGCGCATCGAGCTTGGTGCCGTCGCGCCAATGCTTGACCAGGACGTTGGACGCGGTGGCGATCTGATCCTTGTCGAGCATGTGTCCTCACCCGATGATGATTCTTGTTCTTGGTCCCAGCCGGCGCAGCAATTGCAGCATCGCCGCCCTGGTCATTGAGACGCAGCCGGCGGTCGGGCCGAAATTATCGCGCGCCAGATGCAGGAACACGGCGCTGCCGCGGCCGGCGATCCGCGGCCTGGTGTTGTGGTCGATTTCGATGATGAAGTCATAGAGATGGTCGGCCCGCTTCAGCCGGTCACCGCCCTGCTCCCGCCCAAGCCTGACAGCCTGATTGTAGTGACGGTCTTTGGGGTCCTCGCACCAGGCGTCGGTGTCGCCGATGGGCCTTGCCGGTAAAAAGGTCTGCGGCCGGCTGTGCCGGTCGCCCCGCCACCACAATTGCTGGGGGTGGAAGCTGCCCCTGGGGGTGCCGCCATCGCCCTCGCGCTTGTTCGCCAGGATGCCGCCGCGCCCCAGCGCTACCGGAATCGTCAGCGCGCCGGCGGTCAGCCAGCCCCGGCGCGGATTCCCGGCGGCAGGCTTAACGCGGATCGCGGACAGTGGTCCGGAGCTCCGATTTCGGGTATAAGCGGCTGACACAGCTTTGTTTTTCATGTGAATGGGCGATGTCGAATTCATTACAGGACATTCATCAAAACGCCCTGCTATTTTGAGTTAGAGTGGTTCTGGCTTGTGAATCGGTAACAGCCCACTACTTCAACACGAATAAGAATAATAAGCGCGCCCCCTAAACTTCCCCTCGCGGCTTGGTGCAGCATGGTTGCGCGCCTCGTCGGACTCCAAAAGGATGACCCCCTATGGCCAATGCCCGCAAGATCCTGATCGTGGATGACGATACCGATCTGCGCGACACGTTGGTGGAGCAATTATCGCTGCACGAAGAATTTGAAGCCTCCGCCGTCGATACCGGCGCCAAGGGCGCAAGCGCCGCAAAGGCCAATTCCCCCGATCTCGTCCTGATGGATGTCGGGCTTCCCGACACCGACGGCCGCGAAGTGGTCCGCTCCCTGCGCAAGGGCGGCTTCAAGGCCCCGATCATCATGCTCACCGGGCATGACACCGATTCCGACACGATTTTGGGCCTGGAATCCGGCGCCAACGACTACGTCGCAAAGCCCTTCCGTTTCGCGGTATTGCTGGCCCGCATCCGCGCCCAGCTCCGCCAGCACGAGGCCAGCGAGGACGCGGTGTTCTCGGTCGGCCCCTACTCCTTCCGTCCCGGCTCGAAGATGCTGACCGCGGCCAATGCGCGCAAGGTCCGCCTCACCGAGAAGGAAACGGCGATCCTCCGCTTCCTCTACCGCGCCGGCCAGATGCCGGTGTCGCGTGAGACCCTGCTCCAGGAGGTCTGGGGCTATAATTCCGGCGTGACCACCCACACGCTGGAAACCCACATCTACCGCCTGCGCCAGAAGATCGAGAAGGACGCCGCCAACCCGGAAATCCTGGTGACGGAAGCCGGTGGCTACAAACTGGTGCCGTGATACGTTCCAGAAGCGCGCGATTCGTCGTAAATTCGCGCGTTCCTTGAGCTCCGGACCGGAATGTCAATCGACGACGACGTAGCGCTACTCGAGCGTGTCCCGACATTGCGCCTGTTGGGAGACGCTTCGTTGCGCATGCTGGCGATCGGTTCCGAGCAGCGTAATTTCGTCCGCGGCGATGTCCTGTTCAATCTCGGTGACGAGGCCGATGCCGGCTACGTGGTCCAGCGCGGCGCCTTCCGCGTCGATGACGGCGCCGGTGCCGAGATGATCGCAGGTCCCGGCGCGTTGATCGGCGAGCTCGCGCTGGTGGTGCCGATGAAGCGGCCGTCGAGCGCGACTGCGCTGGAGCACTCCTCCGTCATCCGCGTCGCGCGCAGCCTGTTCCAGCGCGTGCTCGAAAGCGATCCCGCCGCCGCGGTCCGTCTTCGTGATGAATTCGCGGTGCGCTCGAGCCAGATCGCCAGCGATATCCTGATGGCGGGCGCGAAGCTGACGTCTTGAGAGGCCGTTGCTTCGCAGCCCGGATGGAGCGAAGCGCAATCCGGGGTCTGTGCCTCCGGAAAGATTGCCCCGGATTTCGCTGCGCTCCATCCGGGCTACGGCATCTCAAACCTCCAGCGTCACCGTCACGGGCACATGGTCCGACGGACGCTCCCAGCTCCGCGCATCGCGCAGAATCTTGAAATCGTTGACCGCGTCCTTCAGCGCGCGCGACACCCAGATATGGTCGAGCCGGCGGCCGCGATCGCCGACGGTCCAGTCGGCGGAGCGATAGCTCCACCACGTATAGACCTTCTCCGACATCGGGATGCGGTCGCGCGCGACGTCGATCCATTCGCCGGCCTCGAGCGCGGCTTTCAGCTTCTCGGTTTCAACAGGCGTATGCGAGACCACCTTGAGAAGCTGCTTGTGCGACCACACGTCGTTCTCGTGCGGCGCGACGTTGAGGTCGCCGACCAGGATGTGACGATCTTCACCGCGCGGATGCAGCGGCTCGCACGCCTTCATCTCGTCGAGGAAGCGGAGCTTGTGATCGAACTTTTCGTTCAGCGCGGGATCGGGAATGTCACCGCCGGCGGGCACGTAGAAGTTATGCAACACCAGCGGCTTTGCGATGTTGGCCTTCTCGCCGAACGACACCGAAATGTGGCGTGAATCCAACTTGTCGCAGAAGGTGCGGATGTCGGTGGACTCGAACGGAATCTTCGAGACGATGGCGACGCCGTGATAGCCCTTCTGCCCGTTCAGCGCGACATGCTCATAGCCGAGCCGCTTGAAGCGCTTCAGCGGAAAGGCATCGTCGATGCACTTGGTTTCCTGCAGGCACAGCACGTCCGGCCGCGCGCTCTTGAGAAACTTCGCGACCAGGTCGATGCGCAGCCGCACCGAATTGATGTTCCAGGTTGTCAGGGAAAAACGCATGGGGAATGCGTCTTAGCATGGATTGGCGTGAGCGAAATGCTTGTCCACAGGCGCGGAATCGTAGGGTGGGCAAAGCGAAGCGTGCCCACGTGCCCATCGCGAGGAGGAGAGATGGTGGGCACGGCGCAAGAGCGCCTTTGCCCACCCTACGGCGGTTGACCGTTCAACCCGGCGACGGACCGTAATTGGTGAAATCGATCTTGAACATGCCGGGGTCGAGCTTCTTGGTCGAGTCCAGATTGTAGACTGCGATCGTGGTGTCGTAGCCCTGCGGATCGGTGACGGTCCACTGCTTGAGCTGGCCGTCCTTGGCGCCGAACATCAGCAAGAGACGGCTGGTGCCGACCAGCGCCTGCTTCTCCTCGATCGTGACGCTGACGAAGACGTCGTCGGCCGAGACGTTGACGACATTGGTGTCCTTCATGAGGTCGATGCGGTCGGACAACAGGAAGCGCAGCGGGGTCTGCGACAGCGGATAGACGTCCTGCGTCGCGAGCTTGCGGTCGCGCACCACCAGCGAGGATCCGTCTGCGACGATGTCGATCGGGCTCGGCGCGTCATATTCGAAGCGCACCTTGCCGGGCTTCTGGATGTAGAAATCGCCCTGCGTCTTGCTGCCGTCCGGACCGACCTGGACGAAATTCCCGACCAGCGTCTGCAGCGAGGACAGATAGGCGCTGACCTTGGCGGCCTGCGCCTTCTGGTTGGCGTCGAAGGTCTGGAAGATGCTGCTCGGAACGTTGCGGCGCGGGTCCGGGATCACCGGATTCGGCGGCACCTGCGTCGCGCCGGTGACGGCGGGCCCGCCGGCGGAGGCTCCGCCGTCACGGCCCTTCGGTGCGGGCTTGGGCACGGGCACGGTCTGCGCGAACGAGGACGCGGTCACCATCGCGGCGGTGACGAGAAGCACGCCGGCCACGCGCGCGCTTCGCGCAGCAATGGTGGCAGCGAATCGAATGTCCGGATGTCTGATCAACGCGTCGTCCTGTGTGGCTGGGCGCCCTTTTACCGTGATTTCGGGCAAAAGCAGATATCGATTTTGCGTGAAATTATGTGTCGAGGCTCCTCGCCTCACATATGGCTGTCTTCTTCTTCGACCAGAATCTCGCGCTTTCCGGCGTGGTTGGCGGGCCCGACGATACCTTCCAGTTCCATGCGCTCCATCAGCGAGGCGGCGCGGTTGTAGCCGATCTGCAAGCGGCGCTGGATGTAGCTGGTCGAGGCCTTGCGGTCGCGTTTGACGATCGCAACGGCCTGTTGGAAGAGGTCGCCGCCGCCATCTCCGCCCATGCCGGTCGCGTCGAACACCGCGCCGTCCTCGTCCTCGGTCGGCTCCTCGGCCGTGACCGCCTCGAGATATTCCGGCTGGCCTTGGGTCTTGAGGTGACGCACCACCTTCTCGACTTCCTCGTCCGACGCAAAGGGTCCGTGCACGCGGCTGATGCGGCCGCCGCCTGCCATGTAGAGCATGTCGCCCTGGCCGAGCAGCTGCTCGGCGCCCATCTCGCCGAGGATGGTGCGGCTGTCGATCTTGGAGGTGACCTGGAAGGCGATGCGGGTCGGGAAGTTCGCCTTGATCGTGCCGGTGATCACGTCCACCGACGGACGCTGCGTCGCGAGGATCACGTGCAGGCCGGCGGCGCGCGCCATCTGCGCGAGACGCTGCACCGCGCCTTCGATGTCCTTGCCGGCGACCATCATCAGGTCGGCCATTTCATCGACGATGATGACGATGTAGGGCAGCGGATCGAGCGAGAGTTTCTCTTCCTCGTAGATCGCCTTGCCGGTCTCCTTGTCGAAGCCGGTATGCACGGTGCGCGTCGGCTCCTCGCCCTTGGCTTTCAACTCGCCGAGGCGCGTGTTGTAGCCGTCGATGTTGCGCACACCGAGCTTGGCCATGTTCTTGTAGCGCTCTTCCATCTCGCGCACGGCCCATTTCAGCGCGACCACCGCCTTCTTCGGGTCGGTCACGACGGGCGTGAGCAGATGGGGAATGCCGTCATAGACGGAGAGTTCGAGCATCTTCGGATCGACCATGATCAGGCGGCACTGGTCCGGGCGCAGCCGGTAGACCAGGCTGAGGATCATGGTGTTGATGGCGACCGACTTGCCCGAGCCGGTGGTACCGGCGATCAGCATGTGCGGCGTACGCGCGAGGTCGATGATGACGGGGTCGCCGCCGATGGTCTTGCCGAGACAGAGCGGCAGCTTTGCGACGGTGTCGGTTGCTTCCTTCGCAACCAGCAGCTCGCGCAGATAAACCTTTTCGCGATGCGCGTTTGGCAATTCGATGCCGATGGCGTTGCGGCCGGGCACGACGGCGACGCGCGCCGACAGCGCGCTCATCGAGCGGGCGATGTCGTCGGCAAGTCCGATCACGCGCGAGGACTTGATGCCGGGCGCCGGCTCCAGCTCGTACAGCGTGACGACGGGACCCGGATTGGCCTTCACGATCTCGCCGCGGACGCCGAAGTCCTGCAGCACGCCTTCGAGCGAGCGCGAATTGGTTTCCAGCTCGGCCTTGCTGAGCGGCTGGCGATCGCCGGCCTTCGGCGCGGCCAACATGGAGACGGACGGAAGATCGAACTTGTCGGAGCCCTTTTTGGAAGCGGACTTCGGCGCCGCCTTTTTCTTCGGGGCGCGCGCGGCGGGCTCCTCTTCTTCCTCTTCCTCCTCCTCGCCTTCCTCTTCTTCCTCGCGCTCGTCCTCGTAGTCTTCGTCTTGGGCCTGTGGCGAGATCGAGGGCGCAGCGCGGCCGCCGCCGAGATTGGGCTCCTGGCGGCTGAAGGCGACGGCCTTGGTCTTCGGTCCGCTCGACACCAGCGAGCGGTAGGCGGCACCACACAGCCAGATCAGCCGCGCCTTGGTGCTCATCAGCGCGTGGAACAGCCAGCCGAGCGACACCGAACCACGATCGCTCTCTTCGTCCTCGTCGAGCGGCTTGTCGTCGTCCTCGATCTCGGCAAGCTCCTCGTCGTGCTCACGCGCGCCGAGACCGCAGGCGATCAGGAAGGTCGCGGCCATGCCTGCGAACAGGATCACGCCGAGTACGGTGCGATAGATCGTGCCTGGTGGTCCGAAGATCACCGCGGGCGCGCGCACTAGGGCATCGCCGACCACGCCGCCGAGACCGGTCGGCAGCGGCCAGGCGCCGCCATGCGGCCAGCAGCTGACGAAGCCTGCCGCAATCACGGTGCAGAGAATCCAGGAGCCGAGCCGCAGCGCTTCGCGATCGAACGGGCGATGCGTCATCATGCGCCAGCCCCAGACCGCGACGGTCAGGACCAGCATGATCGCGCCGAGCCCGAGGATCTGCATCGCCAAGTCGGCGCCGATCGCGCCGGCATAGCCGAGGATGTTGCGGATCGGCCGCGAGGTCGCGTGGCTGAGGCTGGGATCCTGCACCGACCAGGTCATCAGCGCCGCCGAGGCGACGCCCGACAGCGCGATCAGGCCGAGCCCGGTGAGCTCGCGCATCCGCCGTGCCAGACCCTCGCGGATCGAGGGCGGCAGATGGCCGACCAGTGGAATGACACGTTCGATTGCCGACATGCTCATGGGCCCCGCCTAACCCAGAGTTTCGACCAGCCGGTGCAGCGCCTGCGCCGTGGTCTCGCCATCCTGCACCAGCGCGAGGCGAATGTAGCCCGCGCCGGGATTGAAGCCGTCGGGCTGCTGCCGCGCCAGGAAGCTGCCGGGCACCACGCGCACGCCTGCTTCCTTGAAGAGCTTCAGGCACACCGACACGTCGTCGCCGATCTCGGACGTATTGAGCCAGACGCAGAAGCCGGCGTCGGGCCGGCGATAGGCGTAGCGATTGCCGATGATCTGGTCGGCGAGATCGAACTTGATCCGGTAGAGCCTGCGGTTCTCCTCGACATGTGCCTCGTCGCCATAGGCAAAGGTCGCGACATGCTGAAGCGGCACCGGCACCTGCGGCGCTGCGATGTTGCGCAGCTCCAGGAACATGCCGATGAACTTCTTGTCGCCGGCGGCGAAGCCGACGCGCAGGCCCGGAAGATTCGAGCGCTTCGACAACGACTGGAATGCAGCCACCCGCGTGAAATCGGGGCCGGCGCATTCGAGCGCGCTGCCCGGTGCCTCGCGGGTGTAGATCTCCGAATAGCACTCGTCGCTGAGGATCATGAAGCCGTAGCGATCGGCGAGCTGCTTCAATCGCCTGAAATAGTCGGGCTTGGCGACCGAGCCCTGCGGATTGGCGGGCGACGCCAGATAGAACGCCACGGTGCGCGCCAGCGTCGCCTCGTCGATGGCGTCGAGATCGGGCAGGAAGCCGTTTTCGACCGTGGTCGGCAGATAGACCGGCTCGCAGGCGGCTGCGAGGGCGCCGGCGCCATAGACCGGATAGAACGGGTTCGGCATCAGGATGGCGGGCTTGCCCGGCCGCGGGCCGATATAGCGCGCGGCTGCGATCGCGGCGAGGAACAGCCCCTCACGGCTGCCATTGAGGACGAGAATCTCGGCCTTGGGGTCGAGCGGTCGCGGCAGCCTGAAGCGCGACGACAGCCAGGCGCTTGCGGCCTGGCGGAACGGTTCGGTGCCCTGGTTCATCGGGTAACGGCCGAATTCGGCGATGTGCTTGGCCAGCACCGGGCCGACGAAGTCAGGCACGGGATGCTGCGGCTCGCCGACCGCGAGCGAAATCAAGGGCTTGCCGGGTTGATGCGGCACCAGCAACTCGTTCAGCCGGACGAAGGGCGAGCGTGCGTTGTTGGAGCTTCCACCGTCCAGCGGCGCACGGGTTGAAGCGGTCATGACCATTCTGGGCGCCAGTACTCTTGGAACAGCCGGTCGCACGAAAGCGCCGGCGGGAAGCGGTTCAGTTCACCATAGATAGGGCGAGGTTAAGACGCGATTAACCATCGGCTTTCCGCGCCATCAAGAGTCATTTCCGTGACCCAGATCAGAGGTCCTGACGGGTCGGTCGGCCGCCGTATCCGGTGATTATGTGCGGAAAAGCCAGCAACCCGCTCGCGCGGCGGCGTGATCGGCCGCGCGTTGGCCGTCGTTTGGTGATGCGCCGATCGCGGTCTCGGCCTAATGCCCCGGCAGCTTCTCGAACGTCGCCATGCCGGCCGGGATGGCGTGGAACTCCTGCTTGTCGCAGGTGTAGATCGCCATCTGCGGATGGAACTGTTTGGGCTCGTCCAGCGTGCCGACCTTCAGGATCGCGGCCGGCAGGCCCGGAACCTTGGTCACCAGATGGGTGCCGCATTCGGCGCAGAATTCGCGCGTCACCGCGCGCTCGAGATCCTTGCGCGTGAACTGCTTGGGTTGTCCGGTGATGTAGCTGAAGCCGCCCGCCGGCATCGCGATGAAGGTGTTGGGCGCGCCGCCCGAGATGTACTGGCACTCGCGGCAATGGCACTGGGCCTGCATCATCGGATCGCCTTCGGCCACGTAGCGCACTTCGCCGCAATAGCATCCGCCTTCCAAACGCATGACGACCTCCCGTTTTGTTGTTCGTTGTGGTCGTTATTTCTGCGCCGGCAATCTGGAATGGCAATCCTTTTCTTCCTTGCGCGTGGTCGAAAGGAATCTTGCCAAAAAGAAAGGGGCTCCAACTTGCGCTGGAGCCCCTCAACGGTCGGGGCATTGCCGGGTATGTGCCCAAACCGTAGTTGTGGACGCGGCCCCGAGGAGAACCGCGCCCCGGGAGGAGAGTTACATGTTGTAGGCGCGCTCGGTGTGCTCGGTGATGTCGAGGCCTTCACGCTCGCTCTCGACATTGGCGCGGAGGCCAACGATCACATCGACGACCTTGTAGAGGATCGCCGAACCGATGCCCGACCACACCAGCGTGGTGCAGACGCCCCAGATCTGGGAGGTCATCTGCGCCGCGAAGTCGTAATCGGCAACCTTCGGCGGGATCGCGGTGTAGTCGATGATGCCGGCGCCGCCGAGGGCGGGGTTGACGAGGATGCCGGTGCCGAGGGCGCCGACAATGCCGCCGACGCAGTGCACGCCGAACACATCGAGGCTGTCATCGTAGCCGAGCGCGTTCTTCACCACGGTGCAGAAGAACAGGCAGACCACGCCGACGATCAGGCCGAGGACGATCGCGCCCATGACACCGGAGAAGCCGGCGGCAGGCGTGACGGCCACGAGGCCCGCGACAGCGCCGGAGATGACGCCGAGCACCGACGGGTGACCCTTCACGATCCACTCCGCGAACATCCACGACAGCGCGGCGGCTGCGGTGGCGACGAAGGAGTTGGTCATGGCAAGGGCAGCGCCGCCGTTGGCTTCGAGGTTGGAGCCGGCGTTGAAACCGAACCAGCCGACCCAGAGCAGCGAGGCGCCGATCATCGACATGGTCAGCGAGTGCGGAGCCATCAGCTCCTTGCCGTAACCGACGCGCTTGCCGATCAGGAGAGCGCCGACGAGACCTGCAATGCCGGCGTTGATGTGCACCACGGTGCCGCCTGCGAAGTCGATCGCGCCCTTCTTGAAGATCCAGCCGGCGTCGGCGTTGATCTCGTCGAGCTTGGCCTGAGCCGCAGTCTTCGCCGCCGCATCACCCGCCGCAGCCAGAGCCTTGGCAGCGTCCTGGATCGCGTCCGGGCCGGGCCAGTACCAGACCATGTGCGCGATCGGGAAGTAGATCAGCGTGACCCAGAGCGGGATGAACAGGGCGATCGCCGAGAACTTCATGCGCTCGGCGAAGGCGCCGACGATGAGGGCCGGCGTGATCGCCGCGAAGGTCATCTGGAAGCACATATAGATGAGCTCCGAGATGTTGGCGTCGACCGAGAAGGTCGCGGCCTTCGAGTCGGTGGT
Organism: Bradyrhizobium sp. 18BD; assembly: GCF_054185225.1. NCBI lineage: Bacteria > Pseudomonadati > Pseudomonadota > Alphaproteobacteria > Hyphomicrobiales > Nitrobacteraceae > Bradyrhizobium > Bradyrhizobium sp. 18BD. The sequence continues at coordinate 94,334 of NZ_JAVAYL010000019.1, forward strand.
GACGCCCATCATGAAGGCCTTCGAGAAGCCGCCGATGAAGTCGGAACCGCCGGTGAAGGCAAGGCTGTAGCCGTACACGGCCCAGATCACGGTGACGACGCAGACGGTGTAGAACACCTGCATCAGAACGGAGAGCATGTTCTTGGAACGGACGAGGCCGCCGTAGAACAGCGCGAGGCCGGGGATGGTCATCAACAGCACGAGCACTGTCGATGTCAGCATCCAGGCGTTGTCTCCCTTGTTGACCATTGGCTCGGCATAGGCTGCGGTCGCAGCGAACAGGCCGACTGCAAGAGCCGCCAATCCCGCGCCATAGGGACGCTTAAACGTCATTTTATTCACTCCTGATTGGATAAGGTTGAGCGCGAAATCAGAGGGCCGCAGCATCGGCCTCGCCGGTGCGGATGCGAACCGCGTGGTCGAGGTTGATGACGAAGATCTTGCCGTCACCGATCTGTCCGGTTTTCGCGGCGGACGTGATGGCGTCGATGGTCTTGTCGACCTGGTCGGAGGCGACAGCGACCTCGATCTTGATCTTGGGCAGGAAACTCACGGCATATTCAGCGCCGCGATAGATTTCCGTATGGCCTTTCTGTCGGCCATATCCCTTGACTTCCGTCACCGTAAGACCGTGAACGCCGATGGCGGTCAGGGCGTCACGGACTTCTTCCAGCTTGAATGGCTTGATAATCGCCATAACAATTTTCATGGGTCCTATCCCCGCTTGGGCCCGGTCCGGACGTGGCCGGGCGTTTCTCGACTGGTTCGCCACGAGGGAGAAGTTCACTACGCGGGCACAGCCGGGACCCTTAGAATCAAATGCCGTGCCAGATCGGGCGCGTTGCCTAACGGACTATGAAAACGGGTGTTTTCGCATTTGACGCGTATTGCGGCGCAGTGCGCTATTACGTCGCGCTCAAAACGTGGTCAGGGCTGCTCAAAATGAGAGCATGACAGGGCGCCGACACAATGTTGCTCACGCCTCGGGCAGGGGGAAGGTATTAAAATACGGGAGAGGCTGAGCGAAGAGCCTCATCGCGCTGCAAAATGTCGGGCTCTTCGCGTCCGTGCTCACGGGATGCGCGCGTTTGACCTTCAGTCCGGGGGTCGTTGTCGGACCCTCAGGCGGCCTCGCGCTCGGCAAAGACCCGGTCGACCAGTCCCCATTCGACCCCTTGCTGAGCGGTCATGAAGTGGTCGCGGTCGAGCGTCCGCTCCACTTCCTCCTCGGTGCGTCCGCAATGCTGCGCATAGAGCCGGATGATGCGCCGCTTGGTCTCCTGCATCTCGTTGGCATGGATCAGGATGTCGGACGCCTGGCCCTGGAAGCCACCGAGCGGCTGGTGCACGTGAAGGCTTGCGTTGGGCAAAGCGGCGCGGTGACCGGGCTCGCCGGCCATCAGCAGGAACGAGCCCATCGAGCGCGCGGTGCCCATGCACAGCGTGTGAACCGGCGCCTTGATGAACTGCATGGTGTCGTACATCGCGAGCCCGCTGGTGACCACGCCGCCATAAGAGTTGATGTAGAGATTGATCGGCCGGTTCGGGTTCTCGGCTTCCAGGAACAACAATTGCGCGCAGACCAGTCCGGACATCGCATCATTGACCTCGCCGTTGAGGAAGATGATGCGCTCGCGCAGGAGCCGCGAGTAGATGTCGAAGGATCGTTCGCCGCGGGCGGATTGTTCGACGACCATAGGGACGAGCTGAAGCATGTCGCGCATCGGCGACCTCCATGTCTGCAGGTGATGAAGTTGTGTTTGCTCTTAGTTGAGCATGATCTTTTCGGAAAACCGCTTCACACTTTGCGCTAACGCGGCCCTCCGGTCCGGATCATGCTCTAGGCCGCTGCGCGCATCAGGCAGCAATTGCTGTTGGCCGGCTGCGGCAGCTTCGTTCGATCGTCGCAGACCCGCTGGATGATGCTGATGCGGGTGCCGCCGTCCTCGTTCGGCTGGATCCGGAAGATGACGTGGCTTTCGCGAAACGGCGGCTCGGAATCGCGCAGCCGGTAGCGCACCTCTTTGCCTGTGATCGTTGATTCCGGCTCGGCGCCGGCAAGGTCGCAATCCGGCAGCCAGCGCTCGCGCAATTCAGGAACGGTCACGGCGCGCCAGACCTTTGCCGGCGGCGCGTCGAATTCATATTCGAGCACCAGGGCTTCCTCGGCGAGATCAGGCTTTGCTGCGTCGCTCATTGATCCATGTCCTTCAGGAGGTCAGCGAGTGCTTCCATGCGCTTCGGCCAGTAGGCGCGGTAGCGCGCAAGCCATGTCCCGATAGCGGCGATTCCGTCCGGGTCGACTTCGTAATTCACAAAGCGGCCCTGCCGCTCTTCGCGCACGAGACCCGCCGCGCGCAGCACCGAAAGATGCTGCGACATCGCCGGCTGGCTGATCTCCAGACCGTCACGCAAAGCGCTGGCATTCAGGCTGCCGCCAGCGAGTTTCTCAAAGACCTTGCGGCGCGTCGGGTCGGCCAGCGCCTTGAAGATATCGGCTTCGATCATGGTAACACATAAGCACGTGCTTATGTGTCACGCAAGCCCTGATTACTGAAGCGCTTCGCCGTGCTGCGAAATATCCAGCCCCTCGAGTTCGTGCTCACGGGATACGCGCAGGGGCACGAACAGGCCGACCAGCTTGAGCAGGATGAAACTGACGCCAGCCGCCCAGACGAAGGTGACGGCGACCCCGTAGAGCTGGATCAGGAGCTGCTGCGGATGGCCCTCGAACAGGCCTGCGGTGCCGCCGATCGCGGAGGTCGCGAACACGCCGGCCAGCAGGGTCCCGGTCAGGCCGCCGATGCCGTGGACGCCGAACACGTCGAGGGAGTCGTCATAGTTGAAACGGTGCTTCAGCCAAGTGCACGCCCAGTAGCACACCGCGCCGGCGACGATGCCGATCACGATGCCATGCCAGGGCGCGACGAAGCCCGAGGCCGGCGTGATGGTGCCGAGGCCCGCGACGGCGCCGGAGATCATGCCGAGCACGGACGGCTTGCGACGGGTCGACCATTCGATCGCGCCCCAGGTCAGCGCGCCGGAGCAGGCCGCAAGATGCGTCGCGATGATCGCCAGCACCGCGCGCGAATTGGCCGCGCCCGCCGAGCCGCCGTTGAAGCCGAACCAGCCGACCCACAACAGGCCGGTGCCCATCACGGCGAGCGACAGGTCGAACGGCGAGAGATTTTCGGTGCCGTAGCCATGACGGCGTCCCATCACCTTGGCGGCGACGAGGCCGGCGGTGCCCGCCGACAGATGCACGACGAGGCCGCCGGCGAAATCCATCACGCCCATGCTGGCGAGGAAGCCGCCGCCCCACACCCAATGCGCCAGCGGAATGTAGACGAAGATGAACCAGGCGACGGAGAACAACAGATAAGCGGAGAACCGCATGCGGTCGGCCACGGAGCCCGCGACCAGTGCCACCGTGATGATCGCAAACGTCATCTGGTACAGCATGAACAGCGCTTCCGGGATCGTCTTCGCCGCCGGGTTGACGCTGTCCATCGTCATGCCCGCGAGGAACCAGCGGTCGAGCGAGCCGATCCATGGCCCGTCGCCGACGAAGCAGAGCGAATAGCCGAACGCGACCCAGAGAATGGAGATGATCGTCACGGCCGCGAGGCTCTGCGCCATGGTCGCGAGCACGTTCTTCTTGCGCACCATGCCGGAGTAGAACAGCGCGAGCCCGGGGATCGTCATCATCAGCACCAATGCGGTGGCGACGATCATCCAGGCGGTGTCGGCGGTGTTGATCTCGGAGGCTGCGTGTGCCGGCGAAGCCAAAGCGGACACAAATCCGATCGGCGCAGCCATAGCAGCTGCGCGGCGCAACAATCCCGCCATGTCGTTCCCCCCGGCATCAATTGGCGTCGCACGCTGTGGCGTCGTTGCCCGGTGCGATCGAAAGAAAGTTTTATCAGAGCGTTTTCGAGCGAAGTGGATGCCGGTTCGCGTGAAGAAAACGCGTCAAAACAAAAACCTAGAGCGCGTCGCTGTCGGTTTCGCCGGTGCGGATGCGCAGGGCGTGATCGATCGGCGTGACGAAGATCTTGCCGTCGCCGATCTGCCCGGTGCGCGCCGTCGCGGTGATCACGGCGACCGCCTTGTCGGCGACGTCGGAAGCGACCGCGATCTCGATGCGCAGCTTCGGCAGGAAGTTCACAACGTATTCCGCGCCGCGATAGATCTCGGTATGGCCCTTCTGGCGGCCGTAGCCCTTCACCTCGGTCACGGTCATGCCGTGGACGCCGATCGCCGTCAGGGCCTGGCGGACCTCATCGAGCTTGAAGGGTTTGATGATCGCGACGACGAGTTTCATGGTCAGGCCTATTCCCCGGGATGCGCCGCGCCGTATGTCCCCGGCGCAGCGTCAATCTGGCATCTTTCCGGGCAAATGGCATAAAAAAGTTGCAGATTGAAGCGGAAAAACGTTTGGCCATGTGAACGGCCGCCTCTGTACAGGGCATCTGTTCATCCTTCACAATGCGTTTTTGGCATGGATGCGGTGAACCGAAGCGTCCCGGCCGGTACATAAGTATGTTTGAGGGGGACGTTTCATGGCGAGCTGGTTTTACGCATCCGAGGGCAAGCAGCAGGGGCCCTATCCGGAAGGGCAATTCCGCGACCTGGTCGCGCAAGGAATTGTGCGCCCGGATACGCTGGTGTGGTCCGAGGGCATGGCCGGCTGGCAGAAGGCCGCCGAAATCCCCGGCCTGATCGGCGGCGGCGGTGCGCCCCCCATGATTCCCGCCGGTGGTCCGCCGATGATGGGCGGCGGTGGTTATGCCGGCGCCGGCTACGCCAGCGCGCTGGTGGCGGATTTCAGTGTGTTCGGTCTTCTCGGCCGCGCCATCGTGTTTGTCATCGGCATGCTGCTAGTGATCCCCGCTCCCTGGGTCACCGTCTGGTTCTACCAATACATAACGGCGCACATCCGGGTGCCGGGCCGCCCGAACTTCGGTTTTGCCGGCCAACCGATGGACATCTGGTGGGCGTTGATGGCCAACGCGCTCCTGACTTACGCCGGCGCAACCGGAGTATCGTTCGCGCCGCTCGTTGCAATGGTCATCAATGCGTTTCTCGGCTGGGTGATCATCCGTTGGATCGTTGCCAATCTCGCCTCGAACGGTGAACGTCTGCCGATCTCATTCCAGGGCAGCGCGATCGGCTATGTCGGCTGGTATCTCTTGATGCTCATCTCGACCATTACGATCATCGGTTGGGCGTGGGTGCTGGCCTTCTGGATGCGCTGGATCTGCAGCAACACCGAGGGCACGCGGCGCGAGATCGTCTTCAACGGTAGCGGCTGGCAGATCCTGTGGCGGAGTATCGTTTTCTCGCTGGCCTGTAGCCTCATCATCCCGATTCCGTGGATGCTGCGCTGGTACGGCCGGTGGTTCGTGTCGCAATTCGCGCTCGTCGACCGTGGGGTTGCCGCTCGCGGCTTTTGACGAACTCTCCATTCTGCGCGGAGCTTTCTCCGCGCAGAATGGAAGCCCAACCCCCGTCGCGGGCGGTTGCCATCCGATGGCACGGCCTCGAGATCCAATCAGAGCCTTGCAAGTTCGGCGGGCCAGATCTGACGGTCGCTATCTACGTTCGCGCACAGAGCCTTCCTGCGCGACGGACGCCACCAGCGTACCGTCGGGCTTGAAGATCGAGCCGCGGGTCAAGCCGCGGCCGCCGCGCGCACTCGGCGAATCCTGCGCGTAGAGCAGCCATTCGTCGGCGCGGAACGGGCGGTGAAACCACATCGCGTGATCGAGGCTCGCCGGCATCATGCGCTTGTCGAACAGCGTGCGGCCATAGCGCGCCATGATCGCGTCGAGCAGCGAGAAGTCCGAGGCATAAGCGAGCGCGCACATGTGCAGCGCCGGATCATCCGGCAGCGTCGCCGCGGTCTTGATCCAGACATGAATACGGCCGTCCTCGATCTTCTGGCCGAAATAACGGCCGAGCTCGACCGGGCGCAGCTCGATCGGACGATCGGATTCGTAGTAGCGGCGGATGAAATCCGGCATCTCGCGGAACATCGGCTGCTTCGCAACCTCCTCCGCCGTGAGTTTCTCCGGCGGCGGCACGTCGGGCATCTTGTCCTGATGATCGAACGCGCTCTCCTCGTCGGCGTGGAACGACACCATGATTGAGAAGATCGCATTGCCGTGCTGGATCGCGGTGACGCGGCGGGTCGAATAGCTCTTGCCGTCGCGCAGCCGCTCGACCTGGTAGATGATCGGGATCTGCGGATCGCCCGGCAGAATGAAATAGCAATGCAGCGAATGCGGCAACCGGCCCTCGACGGTGCGGCAGGCCGCAACCATCGCCTGCCCGATCACCTGCCCGCCGAATACCCGCTGCCAGCTCGTCTTCGGGCTGTTGCCGCGGAACAGGTTCACCTCGAGCTGCTCGAGGTCGAGAATCGAGATCAGGTCAATCAGGCTCTTGGACATGATTTGCGCTTTCGCATCGCCCCGGAATGGCACATTCGGGCCGTTCCGCCCTTGTTTCACCGCACTGTTTCGCCCAGCTCAAGTCTGCTAGCAAGACCGAGAATTGACCGGGAAGCTTGGTATGTCGGTACAGGGTAGCATTGTCATCGGTGGCGGCGCGTTTGCCGGCCTCGCACTGGCTCTGGCGTTGCGCCAGGGGCTGGGGCCCGAGATTCCCGTCATCGTCGCCGACCCCGCGCTCGCCACGCGGCCGAGCCGCGATCCCCGCGCGACCGCGATCGTGGCCGCCTGCCGCCGCCTGATCGAGGTTGTCGGCGCCTGGGACGACGTCAAAGGCGAGGCCCAGCCGATCCTCGACATGGTCGTGACCGATTCGAAGCTGGAGGACGCCACCCGTCCGGTGTTCCTGAACTTCGCCGGCGACGTCGCGCCGGGTGAGCCGTTCGCGCATATGGTCGAGAACCGCCGGCTGATCGATGCGCTGGTGGTGCGCGCCGAGGCCGAGGGCATCGATCTGCGCGCCACCACCGTGGCGTCCTACGACGCGCGCGCCGAGGGCATCGATGTGACGCTAGGCGACGGCAGCGTGATCGCGGCCAGCCTCCTCGTTGCCGCCGACGGCGCGCGGTCGAAGCTGCGCGAGCGTGCCGGCATCGCCACCCATGGCTGGGAGTATGACCAGTCCGGCATCGTCGTCACCGTCGGCCATGAGCGCGATCATGAGGGTCGTGCCGAAGAGCACTTCTTGCCGGCAGGTCCCTTCGCGATCCTGCCGCTCTCGGGAAAACGGTCGTCGCTGGTGTGGACCGAGCGTCGCGCCGAGGCCGCGCGCATCATTGCGCTCGGCGACGACGAGTTTCACGCCGAGCTCGAACAGCGCTTTGGCCTGCATCTCGGCGAGGTGAAGGCGCTCGACAAGCCGCGCGCGTTTCCGCTGTCCTATTTCGTCGCGCGCTCCTTCATCGCCGAGCGCCTCGCGCTGGTCGGCGATGCCGCCCATGTCATCCATCCGATCGCGGGCCAGGGTCTCAACATGGGGCTGAAGGACGTCGCGGCGCTGGCCGAGGTCGTCGTCGATGCCGCGCGTCTCGGCATGGATCTCGGCGGTGCCGACGTGCTTGAGCGCTATCAGCGCTGGCGCCGCTTCGACACCATGGCGATGGGCGTTGCCACCAACTCGCTGAACTTCCTGTTCTCCAACCAGTCGACGCTGCTGCGCACCGTGCGCGACATCGGCCTCGGCCTCGTCGACCGCGCCCCGCCGCTGAAGAATCTCTTCATCCGACAGGCCGCCGGCCTGACCGGCGAGGTGCCGCGGCTGTTGAAGGGCGAGGCGTTGTAGCGAAAGTTCGCGCCGCAGCTTCGTAGCCCGGATGGAGCGAAGCGCAATCCGGGGCCGCTGTCGGCACGAGGTATCCCGGATTTCGCTGCGCTCCATCCGGGCTACAAGATCCTCAATCGATCTTCCGCGCCTCTTCCGGCAGCATGATCGGAATGCCGTCGCGGATCGGATAGGCGAGCTTGGCGCTGCGCGAGATCAGCTCCTGCTTTGCGGCATCAAACTCCAGCGGACCCTTGGTCAGCGGGCAGACCAGGATCTCCAGCAATTTCGGATCAACGCTGGGTTCGGGGCGTTCGGTAGGCGCGTTCATTGTGGTCTCCGGCGGTCGATTGCCTCTAAAGCATGATCCGGAAAAGTGCGCAGCGGTTTTCCGAAAAGATCATGCTCAAACAACGACCTAAAGCACGATGGCGATTGATCCAAATCTCATCGCGCTTTAGCACAGAAATCCGTCGCCGCCCATTGGTCGCCTCAAGCGGAAATCATCCGCAGGATCTCGTCGAGCAGGCCCTGCAGCCGCGGCGCCGGCACCGGCGTGCCCGACAGGGCAAAGCCGAGAAAGGTCCAGTACAGGATCTGGGCGCGGGCCTGCGCTATCGCGGGCGCGAGCCCGCGCTTGCCGAGCAAAACCTCGATATAGTCGATCCTGCGGCGGTCGATCGCGCGGACCGCGCCTTGCGCGGCTGCGTCGAACGCCGCCCAGTTCCGCACCGCGCGTTCGAGATCGAGCCGCGCGCCGAAGGAGCGTCGCAGCAGCGCCTTCAGCGGCTCGTCGCCGGCGGCCTCGACGTCGGCGATGATCTGTTCCGCGGCGATCTCGCGCCAGTGCTTCAGCACCGCCGCGTGGAACGCGCCGAGATCGGCAAAATGCCAATAGAAGCTGCCGCGCGAGACGCCCATGGTCTTCGCTAGCGGATCGGCCTTCAGGGCCGTGAAGCCGCTTCCGGCGAGCGCCTTCAGGCCTGCGTTGATCCAGTCGTCGGCGGAGAGCTGATCGGTCATGTCGGTTCCGGGGATCCGGCCATACACTAGTGTATTGACAGGCCGCGCGCGAGCGCATAATCAACCATACACAGATGTATGGAGACATCGATGCGCGATCTCTTGCTCCAGTGCGCCGGCGTTCTGACCATTGCCGTGGCCCTGATCCACGGCTACCTCGGCGAAGCCAAGGTGTTCCCCCGCGCCAAAATCGAGCCGGAGCGGCTGCGCATCCTGATCCGTCTGGTCTGGCAGGCCTCGACCGTCGCCTGGATCGGCGGCGGCGTGCTCCTGATCGCGACGCCCTGGATGGGCTCGGAGACGGCACGCCACTGGATCGTCGCCACCCTGGCCTGCGTGTACGGCTTCTCCGCCCTCGCCAACGCATGGGCCACGCGCGGCCGGCATTTCGGCTGGATGATGCTCAGCGTGGTCGTCGTGCTGGCGGTCGCCGGCTACTGAGCATCGAGACGACAAGCCACGCATTCAAGCGGAGCGGCGTCATGGACAATCGCGTTCGACTGACCATCGAGAACGGCGTGGCCCATCTCCGGCTGAACCGTCCGGACAAGATGAATGCGCTCGACCCCGCGATGTTCGAGGCGATCATCGCAGCAGGCACGCGGCTGGGCATGCGCGAGGACTTTCGCGCCGTCGTGCTCTCCGGCGAAGGACGCGCCTTCTGCGCGGGCCTCGATCTCGACCGCCTTCTCGCCACCGCGAACGGCGATCCGCTGCTTCCGTCCATTGACCTGACGCGCCGGACCCACGGGATCGCGAACTACGCCCAGCATCTCGTCTGGCTCTGGCGCGAGCTGCCGGTGCCGGTGATTGCAGCGGTGCACGGCGTTGCCTTCGGCGGCGGCTTCCAGCTCGCGCTGGGTGCTGACCTGCGCTATCTCGCACCCGGAACAAAGCTCGCCGTCATCGAAGCCAAATGGGGTCTCGTGCCCGACATGTGCGGCACCCAGCTGATGCGCCATCTTGCGCGCGACGATGTCGTGCGTGAGCTGACCTATTCCGGCCGCGTCTTTTCAGAGGAAGAAGCGCTTGCCTACGGCTTTGCGACGCGGATCACTGAGGATCCTGTGTCGGCTGCGCTCGCCACGGCGCAGGAGATCGCGAGCCGTAGCCCCGACGCCGTCCGCGCGGCGAAGCGCCTGTTGAACTTGTCGACGACCTCCAATGCGGCGACCGGTCTCGCCGCGGAGACCGCCGAACAGGCGGCGCTGCTCGGTGCGCCCAATCACATCGAAGCCGTCAGAAGCAATCTGGAGAACCGCACACCACGATGGAGCTGAGCCATGGCGCTGACACTCGTCACCGGAGGCACAGGTCATCTCGGCCGGGATATCGTCGATCGTCTTGTTCGCGCCGGGCATCGCGTCCGGGTGTTGGCGCGCGCGCCGGGCGCACGACCGGATGTCGAATGGGCCGCAGGTGATCTCGCCACGGGCGCGGGCTTGCGGGACGCGCTGCGTGGCGTCGACACGGTCATCCATGCTGCGACCTGGTCGCCGATCGCGCGGCGCGGCGGCATCCGTCCGATCGATTTCTTCAGATCGCCTTCGGCGGTCGATGTCGAGGGGACCGAGCGGCTGCTGGCATTCGGTGGGGAAGCCGAGGTGCGGCACTTCCTCCACGTCTCGATCGTCGGTCTCGACGAAGCCACCCTGCCCTATGCGCGGGTCAAGCTCGCCGGCGAACGGCTGGTGCGCGCGTCCGCCCTGTCCTGGTCCGTCGTTCGCGCGATGCCGTTCTATTATCTGCTCGACAGGCTGCTTTCGGGCCTCTCATGGCTGCCTGTGTGGCCGGTGCCGACGACGCGGTTCAATCCGGTCGATACGTCCGATGTTGCCGACCACGTCGTGACGTGCGCGTTCGACGGGCAGCGCGGCGTGCGCGCTGAGATCGGTGGGCCGGAAACGCTCGATCTCGTCGCCTTCGCCCGCCAATACCAGGATGCGAGACGACTGCACCGAAAGATCCTGCCGATCGATCTTTCGGCGACGAAGGCGCGGGGCATGGGTTTCGTCGTCAGCCAGGGCGTGCGTGGACGTCTCACTTGGGCGGACTGGCTGCGGTACAACGATCCGGCGACGCGAAGTGCGGCCTGGCGCAACCGGCAAGGCCAGCGGGCCTCTCCCAAACCGTGAGGCGTAAGGCCGCAGCAGCCCCTCAAATGCGTACTGCGCACGGAGAGCGCTGATGTTTTTCGGATCGTTAGAATAACTCTAAACCCTGTCGGGCCTGAACCGGATTGACTTCATCATCCCCTTTGCTTCCTTCGGTCCCGCTTCGCGCCGCGCGCGCACGACAGAGGAGGAGACGTTCGTGAGGGTCATTCGTGTTGTTGCAATTGCACTGACGGTCGGCATGGGAATGAGTACAGCGGCCATGGCCGACGGGTACAAGGATTGCACCAAGCTCGACAAGGCGTCGTGGAAGCCGGCGAGCGAAGCCGAAGCCAAGGCCAAGGCGCTCGGTTACGAAGTGCGGCGCTCCAAGATCGAAGGTTCGTGCTATGAGGTCTATGGCGTCAAGGAAGGCAAGCTCTACGAGCTGTTCTACAGCCCGGAAGATCTCAGCCTGAAGCACACCATCGCCAAATAATCTGCGCCAAGTAAGGCTTTTAGGATAGTCACGGCTTGATCGACGAAGCGGTGCCAGACACGCGCGGGGCGTCCGACAGGACCCCCGCGGATCGAACCGCACCGCGGACGGTCCCAGTCTGGGACCTCCCGCTACGCCTGTGGCACTGGGCCCTCGCGGTCAGCATCCTGGCCGCGTGGTTCACGCCAACCGTCTACGACAGGGCTCACCGCATCGTCGGCTACACGGTTCTCGCCCTCCTCGCCTTTCGCCTGGTCTGGGGTATTTGGGGAAGCCGCTATTCGCGCTTCCGCATGGTCGGCGTCAGGCTGCGTGTCGCGCCGCGCTATCTCTGGAATCTGCGCCGCGGCATCACCGGCCGCTACATCGGGCTCAACCCTGCCGGCACCTTGATGCAGGTGGCGCTGCTGCTCGCAATCGCCGTCTCGGCGATCACGGGTGCGATGTCGGTCACCGTCACCTTCTTCGGCGTGTGGTGGATCGAGGACACCCACGCGATCGCATCGGACGCCGTCATCGTGCTGGCCGTGCTGCACGTGTTGGGTGTGGTGCTGATGGGACTTCTTCAGCGCGAGAACCTGATCGGCGCGATGTTCACCGGCCGCAAGCGCATCCGGCATCACGGCTGAGATCACTGCAACGGCGGATCACCGCTGGTGCGCTTCTTGGCTAGGTCCATCTCGGTGACCGCGATCAGGATCTCGGCGCGGGTCTTCAGGTCAGGCGCTTCCAGCATGGCCTGCTTTTCCGCGGGGCCATAGGGCGACATCATCGCCAGCGCGTTGACCAGCGCCTCGTTGGGCGCGCTCTCGACGCCTTCCCAATCGACCTTGAGATTATTGGCCTTCAGGAAGTCCGCCAGCACCGCCAGCAGGGCCTCGCGATCGACCTGCTCCTCGCCCATGCGCGCGGTGAAATCGTCGACGAAGGCGAAGAAATCCACCTTGCACTGCCGGTAGGCGGTCAGCACCTCGAGCTCCTCGACCACCTTGAAGCGCGAGACGCCGGTGAGCTCGAGGATGTAGCGGCCGTCGCCGGATTCGGCGAGCTGGGTGATGCGGCCGACGCAGCCGACGCGGAACAGCGCCGGCTTGTCGGAATTCTTCGGCGAATGCGCCACGTCAGGCTGGATCATGCCGATCAGGCGATGGCCGTCGCGGAAGGAATCGTCGACCATCGAGAGATAACGCGGCTCGAAGATGTTGAGCGGCATTTGGCCGCGCGGCAGCAGCAGCGCGCCCGGCAGCGGAAATACCGGAATGATCTCGGGAAGGTCGGCGGGCCCTCGATATTCGATGTTGATCGGCATCTGGCCCCCGCTGACCGCGCTAACTCATCGCGCTTCAGGAAAACAGGATCGTCGACAAGCGCTTGCGACCCTCGACGGTTGCATCATCCGTGCCGCCCCAGGCCTCGAAGAACTGCACGAGCTGCTTGCGGGCGCCGTCGTCGTTCCATTTGCGATCGCGCTTGACGATCGCAAGCAGTTGCTCGGTGGCGGCGGCACGGTCGCCTTGCGCGTTGAGCGCGGTCGCGAGGTCGAAGCGTGCCTGATGATCGAGCGGGTTTGCGGCGACTTTCTGTTCGAGCTCGGCCACCGGACCGAGCGATTGGGCCTGCTCGGTGAGATCGATCGCGGTCTGCACGGCCTTCACGGCGGGGTCGTTGCGCTTGGATTCCGGCACCATGGCCAGCGTCTGCTTGGCCTGCTCCATCGCGCCGGAGACGGTGTAGCACTTCGCAAGGCCGGCAAGGGCCGCGATGTTGGTCGAATCGTACTGGAGCACTTCGGCGTAAATCTGCGCGGCGGCTGCGGCGTCGCCCTCGGCGAGCACGGCCTCGGCCTCTTGCAGGATTTCAGCGATATTCGGCTCACCCGGCGCTGTGACGCCCTTGGTCAGTTTTTCAATGAAGGCGTTGACCTGGCTCTCCGGCACCGCGCCCATGAAGCCGTCGGCGGGCTGGCCGTTGACGAAGGCGATCACGGCCGGGATCGACTGGATGCCCATCTGGCCCGGGATCGCCGGGTGCTGGTCGATGTTCATCTTGACCAGCTTGACCTTGCCCTTGGCCGCCTTGACGGCCTTTTCCAGTACGGGGGTGAGCTGCTTGCAGGGGCCGCACCACTCTGCCCAGAAGTCGATCAGCACCGGCTGGCGCTTCGATTCCTCGATGACGTCCTTCACGAAGGTCTGGGTGGTGGTGTCCTTGATCAGATCGGCCGCAGCCGGGCCCGCCGCTCCGTTACCCTGGTCGATGATCGTCACGGGATTCCCTCGTCTGATGTCTGGAATGGCGGCTCTTTAGCACGTCGCCATCACATATGCTTCGTTTCAGGTCCCTAAAATTGGGCCGGGTCGGCCGAATTTCAATCCATCAGGGTCGATTCGCCGGTTCCGGGGCGTTTCCGGTCGATTTGGCCGCTCTCGGTGCCCATATGGTGCCTCGAAACTCGAATCTTAGCTGCCGGTAGCTGTTGCATTCGCCGCCCGCTTTTGGCATACGACAGCCGTTGCCGGCGCGTCACGCGACCGACACAGGATGCGGGTGTAGCTCAGTGGTAGAGCACGACCTTGCCAAGGTCGGGGTCGAGGGTTCGAGCCCCTTCGCCCGCTCCAATTTTTCCCAGCGTCCAAAATTCCGCAAGCGCAGTTCGCTTCGGCTTGCCTGATGCAAGCCTCCGCGGATCAGGGAATCAGTCCTGAGACACGGTAAGCCTCGATCGCGCGATCATAGACCGAGATGTCATTGCGCCCGCGCGCAATCAGCTGTGCGCCCGCGATCGCGGCGTAGATCGCCATCGCCCGTTCGTTTAGCTCGGCTTCGCTGGCAGAGGGATTGGCCGTGGCGAGCACACGCGTGATCCAGGCGATGTTCATACGCGGAAAGTGATCGATCTCGCGTCTCACTTCCTCGGGAAGATCGTCGAGTTCGGCGCTCATGATGCCGCTCAGGCACATGCGATTGCCGTTGGCGAGCGCGGCGCGAAAGACCGCGACATAGCGGTCGAAGCAGGCATGCGGATCGGGCGCTGTGGCGAGGACCTCCTCCAGATAGGCGGCGCCCTCCTCGGTGTAGCGCTGCGCCAGTGCCACGCCGAGATCGCCCTTGGTCGGGAAATGATAGTGCACGCTGGCACTCTTGATCCCGACCTCCTTGGCCAGCTCGCGAAAACTCAGGGCGGTGTATCCGCGGGCCTGGACGGTGGCGCGCGCGGCCGCCAGAACGGCCTCCCGCATGTCGGTTTTGGTTTTCGCCATCGGAATCGTTACCTATCGATCGATAGATAGCCGTTGACTCGAACGAGGGGAAGGGGATAACCAGCTTTCCATTCTATATCTATCTATCGATAGACAGACAAAGGTGTCAGATGAAAGTCTACGATCGTCCCGGCTTCCCTAATCCCGCCCGCATTCGCATCGCGCTCGCGGAAAAGCAGCTCGACTCCCAAGTCGAATTCGTCCCGGTCGACCTCATCGGGGCCGAGCACAAGAGCCCTGCGTTCCTGCGAAAGAACCCGTCCGGTGTCCTGCCCGTGCTCGAGCTCGACGACGGCACCCTCATCTCCGAATCTACCGCCATCACCGAATATCTCGATCATCTGGACGGCCACCCGATACTGACCGGCGCGACCCCGATGCAGCGAGCCCTCATCCACATGATGCAGCGGCGCGCGGAAGCCGAGTTGCTCGACCCTGTCGGCGACTACTTCCATCACGCGACGCCCGGCCTCGGGCCGCAACTCCAGGCGTTCAAGAGCCCCGACTGGAGCGGTCGTGCCGAGTGGGGACAGCGGCAAGGCGAGCGTGCCCGCGCAGGGATGAGCTATTTCAATAGGGTGCTGGAGCGGCAGCCCTACATCGCGGGCGATGCGTTCTCGATGGCGGACATTACCGTGTTTGCAGGCCTGATGTTCGCCGATGCTGCGGGTCTCAAGCTTTCTGACGATTGCTCCGCGCTCATCGCGTGGCGCGCGAGAATCGCCGAACTGCCCAGCGTGAAGCATCGGAGCGGCCAGGAATTTCTCGCCGTCGACGCACGACGCCTCGGCTTGTGATTGACGGGAGGCCCTTCCGGCCGAAAACGGTCGCCGGATGGTGGGCGAGGCGCGAGGCCGGCTGAACCTGTTCAGCCTCGCCTGGCGCAGCGCAGAACAGAGCGAGCGATCCCGGAGGAGCATCCCGGCTATACGGCGCGAAGGAGATCCTTCGTCCTTTCCAGCGCTACGTTCGCGATCGGCCTATATGGGTCCTTGATCGAGAGCTGATTGATCACCGCGCTCACGAAGCTGGGCTTTAGTTTGTCGATTGCAGACAGCGCATGGATAGACTTTCTTCGCAATGATCTCGGGGATCGTGTCCAGGAGCACCACGTCCCCTTCAACTGTCGCCTGTGTCGTCGGGAGGAAGTCAGCGGCGGCGCGACGATAAAATCGATCTCGCCAAATTCGAAGCCGAGCTTCAAGGACCGAGCGCCATCTCCACCGTAGTCAGCGGGCCGGACCTCGAAATCGAAGGCATGCTTCTGTGGATCGAGAAAGGGAAGAGCTTGAGGGTCCGGCAGAAAGATATCGACATCGTGACTTATCCGATGATCGATTTGCAGCATCATCGCTGTACCGCCGCCGAACGTCCAACAATCAATGATTTCCTGATCGGCGTTGACTTGGCGGATCATCGCGCTGGCAACGCGGCAAAGTTTCGCCCAATCCGATTGAGCACTCATCCGTTACGCCGCGAGCGGATAGGATTGTCCCGAAAATTCGGCGAACGTCTTCGCTGCAGCGACCAATTGATCGTGGTTGATGCCATGCATCTCAGCGAACGCAATTTGCAGTTCGGGTTCAACATCTCCAAAGAACGATGACATAGGACCGCAAGCCGCCTCCGCCGCTGAGGGATCCAGCAGGCAAAGAACGAGCTCATGCGTGTCCAGCTTTTTGCTGTACGGCGCATTCACAGTCGCCATGACGAGAGTGTGGCTCTTCATCTGCGTCACTATCTCGATACCCGGTCAACATACGACTGATATGGGAATATCCAAATCCCTCGACACGCCGCGCAGCAAGCGCTACCTAAATACCTCGGGTCGGTTCGTGGCATTCCCGCCCTTGACCGATGCATTTGGTTCTAAATGACAATTCTGGTCACGGGCAGTGCAGGTCACCTCGGGGAAGCAATTCTCCGAACGCTCCGCGGGCGCGGTTCCCCCGCGCGCGGGATCGACCTTAAGCCATCGCCCTTCACCGACGCCGTCGGCTCGATCGTCGACCCAAGCTTCGTGCGGCGCCAGACGGACGGCGTCACCGCGGTGATCCACACCGCGACGCTGCACAAGCCGCATGTGGCGACTCACGGCAAGCAGGACTTTGTCGACACCAATGTTACCGGCACGCTTAACCTGCTGGAGGCCGCGGTTGCCGCCGGCGTGCGCAGTTTTGTCTTCACCAGCACCACCAGCGCGTTCGGCTCGCAGCTTCGCCCCGAAGCCGGACAGGCGTCGGTCTGGGTCACCGAGGATCTGCCGCCGGTCCCGAAGAACATCTACGGCACCACAAAGCTGATGGCGGAGACCTTGTGCGAGCTGTTCTTCCGCGAGCGCGGGCTGCCGGTCGTGGTCCTGCGGACCTCGCGCTTCTTCCCGGAGGACGATGACGATCCGGCGATGCGGTTGGCCTACCCGCTGGACAACGCGCAGGCCAACGAGCTGCTTTATAGACGGCTGGATATAGCGGACGCGGTGAGCGCCCATCTGCTCGCCGCCGAGCGCGCGCCGACAATCGGCTTTGGGCGTTACATCATCTCGGCCACCAGCCCGTTCGAGCCTCGTCATCTCGCAGCGCTCGCGCGCGACGCGGCCGGTGTCGTGCACGCACTCTATCCGGATTGCGCCGAGCTCTATGCGGCGCGCGGCTGGCGGCTCTTCCCTGAGATCGACCGCGTCTATGTCAATGAGCGCGCGCGGCGTGAGCTCGGCTGGCGGCCTGAATTCGACTTTGCCCATGTGTTGCGCAGCCTCCGCGACGGCCGCGATTTTCGCAGTGCGTTAGCGCGCGAGGTGGGGTCGAAGGGCTATCATGACGCGGTGTTTGACGATGGGCCCTATCCCGTCGCCCCGTAATCGCCGCTTTTGCAAATTCGCACGATGCGTCAGATGCGTGGCCGGCGTCGCCGGGCGCAAACCGGCTCGCGCCGTTCTACTGTGCATGGGGTTGTTTTCGCACTTTTTGTTTGACGCCCGCTTTTCCTGTCCGTGCATGAGCCGCGGGCGCGCTTGATTTCGCGCTGCAGCGAGAGCGTTCTTGTTGCCCCTCCACCGCGCCGCGTGAAAATCCGTCTCAACTTTTATTGAGCGCAACTGCAACACAAGTGGCGCGCTTCTCACCGTCGGTAGATGTGCTAACCTTTTTGCGTCTGCCTCCCGGCAGACTTCAAACTTCGCCTCTCGACTAGCCATAACAAAATAATGCGCGGCCTTGACGGCTGCCTTAGGGGAGTGACGCGATGACATCGATGTTCCATCGATCCGTGTTGGCGCTTGCAGCCGTGGCCCTTCTTGCGGGGGCCAGCGCCGGCAATGCACAAGACAAAAGCAAGCCGCTGAAGAAATACGAATCCGGCAACAAGGAATTCTGGACCCATCCGCCGGATGACTGGTTCCTGGGCGATGAGACCGAGGCGCAGAAGGGCCTCGCGCCGCCCTCGGGTCCGCCGACCGGCGCCTCCGAGGCCGAGCTCGCCAACATCATCAAGAAGGTCAAGCTGCCTCCGGGCTTCAAGATGGAGGTCTATGCGCCCGGCGTGCTGGCCGCGCGGCAGATGGCCTGGGGTGACAAGGGCACGCTGTTCGTCGGCTCGTTCGGTCTCGGCAACGTCTATGCCATCAAGGACAACAACGGGAAGAAGGAGGTCAAGACCATCCTCAAGGGGCTGAACATGCCCACGGGTCTGGCCGTCAAGGACGGTGCGCTCTACGTCATCGCGGTCGACAAGCTGATCCGCTACGACGACATCGAAAACAAGCTCGACAATCCCGGCGAGGGCAAGGTCGTCTACGACGACATGCCGTCCTATGCCGCGCATGGATGGAAGTACATCGCGGTCGACAAGGACGGCTGGTTCTACATTCCGTTCGGACCGCCCTTCAACATTGGCATCCCGCCGACCAGCGTCTCGCAGATCCGCCGCGTCGATCCCAAGACCGGCAATGCCGAGGTCTACGCGCTCGGCGTTCGCAACTCAGTCGGCGGCGACGTCGATCCGCGCACCGGCAAATACTGGTTCACCGAGAATGCCCGCGACTGGATCAGCGATGATCTGCCCAGCGACAAGCTGAACATGATCAACAAGATCGGCGAGCACTTCGGCTATCCCTATTGCCACCAGGGCAATCTGCCTGATGACAAATTCGCGATGGGCCACAAATGCTCCGAGTTCACGCCGCCCGTGCTGAATCTCGGCGCACACGTCGCTCCGCTCGGCATGAAGTTCTACACCGGCGACCAATTCCCCGCCGAGTACAAGAACAACATCCTGATCGCCGAGCACGGCTCCTGGAATCGTCACAAGTACCAGGGCGGCCGCATCATGCGCGTGATCGTCGGGCCCGACGGCAAGAACGCCAAGCAAGAGGTGTTCGCCTCCGGCTGGATCGAGGGTGATCAGGGCTATCTCGGCCGTCCCGATGACATCATCCTCGCCAAGGACGGCTCGATTCTCGTCGCCGACGACTGGGCCGGCGCGATCTACCGCATCAGCTACAGCAAGAAGTAGTGCGACACGACGCGGAGGCTGCGACCGGGTCACGGCCGCAGCCTCTTTCATTTCAACGCCCACACTGTCGTTCCGGATTGCGCGCCAGCGCAAGTCCGGAACCCATAACCCCGAATCGTGGTTATGGATTCTCAGATGCGCAATCGCGCATCATAGTTCGCGCCAAGCGGCGCGCCCCGGAATAACGAGTTCGATAGATCGGATCCCCACCATGCGCCGACTGTTTTCTTCGTACGCCATCGGCGCGCTCTCGCTCGCAGCGATCGCATTCGTCCCGGCCGAGGCCGCCGACAATGCCGCGATCAAGGAGAAGGCCGCCGCCTGCTCCGGCTGTCACGGCGAGAACGGTATTTCGCAGACCGAGAACATTCCCTCGCTGGCCGGCCAACCCGATCAATTCATCCAGTGGCAGCTGGTGTTCTTCCGCGCCGGCTCGCGCAAGAACGATCAGATGCAGCCGATCGCCGAGGAGATCACCAACGAGGACATCCGTAACTTCGGCGCTTATTTCGCGCAGATGACGCCGCCGAAGGCAGCGGAGGATAACGATCCCGATCTCTCGAAGAAGGGTGCGCAAGTCGCCGTCGGCCGCCGCTGCGCCTCATGCCATACGGACAGCTTCGCCGGCACCAAGGCCGTCGCGCGGCTCGCGGGCCAGCGCGAGGAATATCTCGTCAAAGCGCTGCACGACTACAAGGCGGGCGCGCGCGTCGGCGGCGGCGTCGCCGCGATGGCCGACGTCGCCTATCACATGAGCGACGAGGAGATTACCGCCGTCTCGCATTATCTGGCGTATTTCAAGTAGCGCGCGGTGTAGCCGCGAACTCCGCCGTCGTCCCGGACAGGCGAAGCGCAGATCCGGGACGACGACCGAGTGTGGAGCTAGCTCGCCCGCTGCTTCTCATACGCCTTCAGATGCGTATACGCGATGCGCAGCTTCGGCACCGGCACCTTGGCGGCATCGGCGCGCGCGATGAGGTCGCCGATCACGTGATCGGCTTCGACCGGGAAGCCAGCCTTGATGTCGCGGAACATCGAGGCCGTCATCGGCGAGCCCTCGGTGGTGATGTTGCGCTTCACGCGCTCGAAGAACGGTCCGCCCGGCGTGTAGCCGGAGGCGGTGGCGATTGCGCTGGTTTCATCCAGCATGCCGAGCAGAAAATCCCGGCCGCCGGGCGCGGCGAGGATGTTGCCGACCGAGGTGCGCATCAGGCTGGTGCTCGCGGCGAGCGAGGACAGGAACACCCACTTCTCCCACATGTCCTGCATGATGTTCTGGCTGGCGGCGGCCCCATTGATGCCGCTCTTGAAGGCCTCGTCGATCGCCTTGACGCGATCGGACAATTTGCCGTCGCGTTCGCCGTAATTGAGCGACTGCATCGGCTGGAGCTGCACCACCTCGCGCTTCTCGTTCAGGGTCGCGGCGATGGCGCAGAGGCCGCCGAGCACGCGCTCCTTGCCGAATTTCGCATCGAGCGTGTCGAGATGCTTCATGCCGTTGAGCATGGGGATGATCGCCGTATCAGGCCCGACCGCCGGCGCAAACGACTTGATGGCGTCGTCGAGGTCGAACGCCTTGCAGCTCAACAGGATGACGTCGAACTTTTCCTTGAGCGCGTCGGCCTGCACGGTCGGCGGATTCTTCAACGTCACGTCGCCGTTCGGACTCTTGATGACGAGGCCGTCGCTGGCGAGCTCGCTGGCGCGGCGCGGCCGGACCAGGAAGGTGACGTCGCGGCCGGCCTGTAACAGCCTGCCACCAAAATAGCCGCCGATGGCGCCGGCGCCGACCACGAGGATACGCATGGGAAATTCCTTATTGTTGCTATTGGCGGTCTATCTATAGTCGCCCTTGCGCGCGAAGCGAAGCAACCCAGAATGTCACCGCGATCACATTCTGTCGCTGAGGATGCGGAGACTACTTCTCCAGCACCATCTCCTCGACCTCGCGCAGCTGCTCCTTGCCGAAGAACATCTCGTTGCCGACGAAGAAGGTCGGCGAGCCGAACGCCCCGCGGGCGACCGCCTCCTCGGTGTTCTTGATCAGTTTGCCTTTCACCTCGGGCTCCTGGGCGCGGGCGAACAGTTTTTGGGCGTCCAGTCCGGAGAACGCCAGCGCCTGCGCCGCGACTTCCGGATCGTCCATCTTCTTCGGCTCGCGCCACATGTGATGGAAGGCGGCGTCGACGTATGCCTCGAATACGCCCTCGAGCTGCGCCGCGATCGCGGTGCGCATCAGATTCAATGTGTTGACGGGGAAGTTGGGATTGAAGACGTAAGGCTGGACCTTGAAGCGCTTGATGAAGCGCTCGGTCTCGACCTGCTGGAATTCGCGCTTGTTCTTGATGCCGGCGAGCGTTTCGGCTGGCGACTTGTTGTTGGTCGACTTGAAGATGCCGCCGAGCAGGATCGGTACATATTCGAATTTGACGCCGATACGCTGCTCGATCGCAGGGATCGCGAGGTGGCTGAGATAGGCGTTCGGGCTACCGAAATCGAACAGGAATTGCGGGGCTGTGCGGGTCAAATTCGTCCTCCCTGACCGACTTTCTGATCTGGCTTTTCATTCATTGTGGCGCAGGGCGCGCCACAGGTCCACCGTTTAATGATGGTCATAATACTTTGATGATCTGGTCAGATCAGACGCCGGATCGCCCGCTTGCGCCACACCAGCAGGTAATAGCCCATCTGCAAAACGAACATGGCGCAGAACACGATCGGATAGGCGGCCCATACGCCTTTGATGCCGATCATGCGGCTCAGGATCACGGCACCCGGTAATTCGATCGCGACAATGGCTGAGATCGACAGCAGCATCGGCGTCAGCGCCACGCCAGCGGCGCGCATCGCGCCTGAAAACGTCGTCGCGAGGCCGAACGGTACCGAGCTCCACAGGGCGATGTACAGCAGGCCCTTCGCCAGATCGAGCACGGCCCCGTCGGTGATGAAGATGCCAAGCACCGCGCGCGGCGCGAGGTAGATCAGCGCCACCAGCCCGCCGGTCAGCACGAGGTTGAACGCTAGGCCGGTGCGCACGATGCCGTCGAGCCGCGCCCTGTCGCCGCCGCCGACAGCCTGCGCGCCAAGGATCGAGACCGCGATCGAAATCGACATCGCCGTGAACTGCGTGTAGCCCATCACCTGATTGACCGCGCCATAGGCCGCGGTGGCTTCCGATCCATAGCCGTTGACGAGGCCGAGCAGCACCAGCTCGGCGATTGCCATCACCACCATGCCGATCGCGCTCGGCAGCCCGATGCCGAGGATTTTTCCGAGCATCGCGCGATCGAGCCAGAGATGACGCAGCATTGCAGCATCAGGCGCGAGCGCATGTTTTTTCCGCAGCAGATAGACCGCCAGCACGAGCAAGGTCACCGCGTTGGAGATCGCGGCCGCCCAGGCCGGACTGGTGATGCCGGCGGCGGGCAATCCGAGCGACCCGTGGATCAGCATCGGCGTCAGGATCAGGCCGATCGCGGTCGACAAGGCCAGCGCCAGCAGCGGCGTGAGCGCATCGCCGACGCCGCGGATCATGGCCGTCATCAGCAGGAAGACGAAGCCGAGCGGCATCGTCAGCAGCATGATGCGCGCATAGGCACTGGCCTGATCGAGAATGTCCGCGGGCGTCGCGAGCATCATCATGAGTTGTCGGCTGAAGATCCCGCCGGCCAGCGCCACCGATATCGACAGTAGCAGGCCGACTGCGAGCGTCGTGCCCACCACGCTCCGGATCTTGCCGTGCTCGCCCGCGCCAAAGGCCTGGCCGATCAGCACGGTGGCGCCGGTACTGAGGCCCATCACGAAGGCGAACAGGAAGAACATCACTGGAAAGAAAACCGAGACTGCTGCGAGCGCGTCGACGCCGATCATCTGGCCGAGATAGACGTTGCTGACCGTGCCGAACAGCGATTGCAGTGCGTTGCTCAACATCAAGGGCGCAAGGAAGCGGAGGAATGTGGTCCAGAGCGGCGTGGGCGTCGACATGGGTTTGCCTTTCATCAGGGCGCGCGAAGCCGTTGCCGCGCGAAGCACGCGCGGCCCAGCCGTCGTTGGGGTTGGAAGAGATCGCGCCTTAGGCGCGGTCGCTGTAGGCGAGCTTGACGATGTGGTCGCGGATGTCAGCCGGCCAATCGGCGATCAGTCCGGTGAAGCGTCGCCGATCGTCTGCAAACAGCGCACGCGAAGCTTCCTCGAACTGCGGCAGGTTGCCGGCCATGGTCGACATGAAGTGATAGGCCGCATCGCGGGCCTGCCGCTCGCGATCCTTGTCGCCGCTGACGCGCCTGGCCTCGTCGACGAGTTTTCGCAGCGCGACCGAGGCGCCACCGGGCTGCGCGTTGAGCCACTCCCAGTGCCGCGGCAACAATGTCACCTCGCGCGCGACCACACCGAGCTTTGGCCGCCCGCGCCCGCGCGGCTCGGCCGATGGTGCGGTCTCCTCGATCGGCGGCGGGATCAGCTTCGCCAGGCGCGCCAGCACCTCGCGATCCCCGCCGCGCAGATCGAAGTCGATCGACCGGCCCGTGGCGTCCTCGAAGATGATGATGGCCTCGTCCGGTTGCGGCGCCACCCGCTTGACGACGAGTGCGACCTCTCCGGCCGGCCCGGACACCAGGCGGCGCTGCCCCTGGAAGGCGGTGAAAGTCTGCTGCATTGAAACCATTGCCATATTGGTGACGTTGGGGCCATTTAATACCCGGGTAAATTATGGACGTCAATATACCCGGGTTAAAATATCCGGACCGGATGGCTCGACATTGGGGTCCCAGACTGGCAGGTACGCGACTGATCACGCCTAGCCCCGGGGACCTCGCGATGCTGACCGTTCATCACCTCAACAATTCCCGCTCGCAGCGCGTGCTGTGGCTGCTCGAGGAGTTGGGCGTGCCCTACGAGATCGTGCGCTATGAGCGTCAGCCCGACATGCGTGCGCCGAAGGCGCTGCGCGCGATCCATCCGCTCGGCAAGTCGCCCGTCATCACCGACAACGGCAACACCGTCGCCGAGTCAGGTGCGATCATCGAATACATCATCGCGACCTACGGCAACGGCCGGCTGATCCCGCCGCCGAACACGCCGGAGCGGCTGCGCTTCACTTACTGGCTGCACTACGCGGAAGGCTCGGCGATGTCGCCGTTGCTGCTCAAGCTGCTGTTCACGCTGATGCCGAAGCGCGCGCCGGCTTTGCTGCGTCCGCTGGTGCGCAAGGTTTCGAACCAGGCGCTGACAGCGCTGGTCAATCCGCAGCTCAAGCAGCACATGGATTATTGGGAAGGCGAGCTTGGCAAGAGCGAGTGGTTCGCCGGCAACGAGTTCACCGCCGCCGATATCCAGATGAGCTTTCCGCTTGAAGCTGCGCAGGCACGCGGCGGGCTCGAGCAGGGCCATCCCAAGGCGATGGCGTTCCTGGAGCGCATCCACGCGCGGCCGGCCTATGCGCGTGCGCTGGAAAAGGGCGGGCCGTATCAGGTGGGGCGGTAAGCTTCCTCACCGCCCCACGATCGCGCAATCGACTATCAGTCCGCGTGCAGCACGCGGCCGCGCGTCTCAGGCAACGCGAACGCCGCGATGAAGAACAGCACGTAAGCCACGACCGCAAAGATCGCGATCGCATTCGCAAGTGACGTCGTCGCCGACAGTGCGCCGACGAGGAACGGGAACAGCGCGCCGATGCCGCGGCCGAAATTGTAGCAGAAGCCCTGGCCGGAGCCGCGCAGCCGCGTCGGATAGAGTTCAGTCAGGAACGCGCCGATCCCCGAGAAATAGCCCGAGGCGAAGAAGCCGAGCGGGAAGCCGAGCACCCACAGAATCTCGTTGGTGAGCGGCAGCTGCGTGTAGAGCAGCACCACCGCCATCGCACCGATCGAGAAGATCAGGAACAGATTGCGCCGTCCGATCCGGTCGGCGAGCCAGGCGCCGACGAGATAGCCGATGAAGGAGCCGATGATCAGCGTGGAGAGATAGCCGGTCGAGCCGACGATCGACAGATGGCGCTCCTTGGTCAGGAACTGCGGCACCCAGAACGTGACGGCGTAATAGCCGCCCTGGCAGCCGGTCGCGGCGAGTGAGGCCAGGATCGTGGTCTTCAGGATCGGGCCCGAGAAGATTTCCCAGAGCGCCGGGCGATCGCCACTCGCGGCCTGCTTCGCGCGGGCCTCGGCTGCGACCTCGGGCTCGGTGACGGAGCGGCGGATGTAGAACACCAGCAGCGCCGGCAGTGCGCCGATCACGAACATCCAGCGCCACGCCGTCTCCGCCGGCATCAGCGAGAACAGGATGGCTTGCGACAGCACCGCAAGGCCCCAGCCGACGGCCCAGCCCGATTGCACCGAGCCGACCGCGCGTCCCCGATATTGCGGCCGGATCGCCTCGCCCATCAGCACCGCGCCCGCGGCCCATTCGCCGCCGAAGCCGAGACCTAGCACCGCGCGCGCGATCAGGAGCTGGTCGAAATTCTGCACGACGGCACAGACCAGCGAGAAGAACGAGAACCAGATGATGGTGATCTGGAGCGTTCTGACCCGGCCGATATGGTCGGAGAGATAGCCGCCGAGCCAGCCGCCGATCGCGGAGGCCAGCAGCGTCACCGTGCCGGCAAGCCCGGCCGAGGCCGCATCGACCTTCCACAGCGCGATGATGGTGCCGATCACCAGCGGATAGATCATGAAGTCCATGCCGTCGAGCGCCCAGCCCGCGGCGCAGGCCCAGAACGTCCGTCGCTCCGACGGGTTCATGTCGCGGTAAAAGGCGAGAAGGCTGGTGTCTTCGATTTCCGCGCGCTCGATGCGCTGGTTCGGATCGGTTGTGGTCATGTGCGTTTCCCCGGCAGTTTCTTGAAAACCGGCGCGGTGGTAGCACGGGCGGCAGCGCGCGCAAGCGGGTGCGCGCGACCGTGCCATGCAACGGCGATGTTACTGTCCCGCGGCTTCCGCGCCGCGCGTGCGCGGATCGGGCGCGCCGAGCGCACCGTTCGGCGTCACGAGAATCGAATTGGCTGAGGTCTGTCCCATCGGCTCGACGATGAGGTGATCCATCGCCTTCAGCTCGAACAGCACATTGTCGGGAAAGCCGCGCTCGATGCGCACCTCATCCGGCAGCCATTGATGATGTAGCCGCGGCGCTGCGACGGCGGCGGCCACGTCCATCTTGTAGTCGAGCACATTGACGATCACCTGGAGCACGGTGGAGATGATACGGCTGCCGCCGGGCGAGCCCGTGACCAGCACCGGCTTGCCAGCTTTCAGCACGATGGTCGGCGACATCGAGGACAGCGGCCGCTTGCCGGGCCCGGGCAGATTGGCCTCATAGCCGACGAGGCCATAGGCATTGGAAGCACCGACCGCTGCGGTGAAGTCGTCAAGCTCGTTGTTGAGCAGCACACCGGTGCCCTCGGCAACGAGACCGACGCCGTAGCTGAAGTTCAGCGTGTAGGTGTTGCTGACGGCGTTGCCGTGGCTGTCGACGACGGAATAGTGCGTGGTGTTGGTGCCCTCGCGCGGCGCCGGCGGGGCGGCAACGAGCTGCTTCGACGGCGTGGCGCGATCGGTGGAGATGCCGGCGCGCAGCTTGGCGGCGTAATCCTTCGCGGTGAGGGTCTCGATCGGCGCGTTGACGAAGGCGGGATCGCCGAGATAGCGCGCGCGGTCGGCATAAGCGCGTTTCATGGCCTCGATCAGCAGATGCAGCGATGCGGGTGATCCCTGCTTGAGATCGGCCAGTTGAAAACCTTCGAGAATGTTGAGCGTCTCAACCAGCACCACGCCGCCGGAGGACGGCAGCGGCATGGAGACGATGTCATAGCCGCGATAGCTGCCGCGGACCGGCGCGCGGATCACCGCTTGATACGATTTCAGATCGGCCGGCGTCATGATGCCGCCGGCATCGGAGATGGCCTTGGCCAGCTTTTCCGCGACCGGCCCCTCATAGAAGCCGCGCGGCCCCTGCGTTGCGATGGCCGACAGCGTCTCTGCGAGATCGCCCTGCACCAGCCGGTCGCCCTCGCCGAGCGGCGTGCCGTCAGGGCGCGAGAAGATCTTCGCCGAAGCGGGCCAGCGCTTGAGACGCGGGTGCCAGGTCGACAGCGTGTCGGCCATGTCGTCGGTGAGGACAAAGCCGTCGCGCGCCAGCGTGATCGCAGGCTCGATCAATTGCGCCAGCGTGAACTGGCCCGAGCCGTATTTCTCCAGCGCTAGGGAAAAACCGGCAACGGTACCGGGCACGCCGACCCCGAGTGCGGAGTCGCGCGACTTCGCCGGATCAGGCTTTCCGTCCGGCCCAAGAAAGATCTGCGGCGTGGTCGCCGCCGGCGCCGTCTCGCGATAGTCGATCGTGATGTCTTCGTTGCGCTCCGCCGAATGGATCACCATGAACCCGCCGCCGCCGATATTGCCGGCGCGCGGATAGGTCACGGCCATCGCAAAGCCGGTGGCGACCGCGGCATCGATTGCATTGCCGCCGCGTCGCAGGATATCGGCGCCGATTTGCGCGGATATCTTCTCCTGCGCCACCACCATGCCATGCTCGGCCGGGACGGCGTGCACCGTGTCGAGTGCGGGCGGGACATAAGCACGGCGCGCATCCTGCGCGGTTGCTGATGCAAGACCAAACGCCAGAGTGGCGATGAGAGCGAAAAATGTGCGCCGTGTCGAAAATGACGACATCATCAAACTTCCGTCGTGGCATTGAGCCGGTTCACACGCGTCACCGCAATGCTATACGGTTTGCGCTAAGAGAGGCAAAACTGTTCGTGATGGGGACTACGGAATGACGACGATCGCACCGGATGCGCGCATGGCTGGCGCGCCGCGGACCTATCCCCCGCGCTCGGCCGTCGTCAGCTGGATCTTCTTCGACTGGGCCGCGCAGCCTTACTTCACGCTGATCACGACCTTTGTGTTCGCGCCTTACTTCGCCACCAGCGTTGCGCCAAATGCTGCCACAGGGCAATCGCTGTGGGGCTTTGCAATGGCGGCGGCGGGCCTTGCTATCGGGCTGATGTCGCCGGTGCTGGGCGCCATTGCCGATGCTTCGGGCCGCAGGAAGCCGTGGATCGCGGGATTCGGCGCAGTGCTGGTGCTGGCCTCCTGCACCCTGTGGATCGGCAAGCCCGGCGATCCCTCGGTCATTCCTCCCTTGCTCACCGCGGTCGCGCTCGCCAGCGTCGGCGCGGAATTCGCCACTGTCTTCAACAATGCGATGATGCCGACCCTGGTGCCGCCGGATCGCATCGGCCGGCTCTCCGGCACCGGCTGGGCCACGGGCTATATCGGCGGCATCGTCAGCCTGATCATCGTGCTCGGTTTCCTCGCAGCTAATCCGGAGACCGGCCGCACGCTGCTCGGCTTCACGCCGCTGTTCGGGCTCGATCCCGCAACCCATCACGGCGATCGCGCCGCGGGACCGCTGACCGGGATTTGGTTCATCGTCTTCGTGACGCCGATGTTCCTGTTCACGCCGGATTACCCGGCGAAGCTGCCGGTGCGCGAGGCGCTGCGCCAAGGCTTGGCGCAGCTGAAGCAGTCGATCAAAAGTCTGCCGCAGCAGAAGTCGCTCGCGGCGTTCCTGCTCGCCAACATGATCTACACCGACGGCCTGGTGTCGCTGTTCGCGTTCGGCGGCATCTATGCCGCGGGCACGTTCGGCTGGCACACGATCCAGATCGGCTCCTTCGGCATCATGCTTGCGATTGCCGGCACCTTCGGTGCATGGCTCGGCGGCAAGCTCGATGATCGTCTCGGGCCGAAGCGTGTCATCGCCGGCAGCATGCTGGTCCTGTTGCTGTCGGTGGCGGCGATCCTGCTGGTCGACAAGGACAGCGTGCTGTTCGTCAAGGTCGCGCCGCCTCTGGCCGGTGCGCCGCTGTTCTCGAGCGCGGCAGAGCGCGCTTATCTGGTGCTGGGTTGCCTGATCGGTGCGGCCGGCGGCCCGCTGCAGGCGGCGTCGCGCACACTGCTGATCCACCTCGCGCCGAAAGATCGCATCGCGCAGTATTTTGGACTGTTCGCGCTGACCGGAAAGGTGACGTCCTTCATCGGCCCGCTGCTGATCGGCGTGATCACCGCGGCGACGGCGAGCCAGAAGGCCGGCATGGCCGTGCTGGTGGTGTTCTTCGTGACAGGGTTCGGACTGTTGATGCGGGTGAAGGACTAGCCGCACCACGCAATTTCACACCCGTCATTGCGAGGAGCGAAGCGACGAAGCAATCCAGACTTGCTCTGCGGAAACAGACTGGATTGCTTCGCTGCGCTCGCAATGACGAGCCGATAGGCTTAGTGCCTGAAGTGCCGCGTGCCGGTGAACACCATGGCGATGCCGTGCTCGTCGGCGGCCTTGATCACCTCGTCGTCGCGCATCGAGCCGCCGGGTTGCACCACGGCGGTGGCGCCGGCCTCGATGCAGGCGAGCATGCCGTCGGCGAACGGGAAGAACGCATCCGACGCCACGACCGAGCCCTTGGTGAGCGGCTCGGCGAGCTTCAGCTCATTGGCCGCATCCTGCGCCTTGCGCGCTGCGATCCGGGCTGAATCCACCCGGCTCATCTGGCCCGCGCCGATGCCGACGGTGGCGAGATCCTTGGCATAGATGATGGTGTTGGACTTGACATGCTTGGCGACCCGGAACGCGAACTTCAGATCGCGCATCTCGGCGTCAGTCGGCGCGCGCTTGGTCACGACCTTGAAGGTCATGTCGTCGACGACGGCATTGTCCCGGCTCTGCACGAGCAGGCCGCCGGCGACCGTCTTGGCGGTGAGGCCGGGCGCGCGCGGATCAGGCAGGCTGCCGGCGAGCAGCAGGCGCAGATTCTTGCGCGCACCGATGATGGAGATCGCCTCTTCGCTGGCGTCGGGCGCGATGATCACTTCGGTGAAGATCTTCGTGATCTCGCGCGCGGTGTCAGCGTCGAGCGCGCGGTTCATCGCGATGATGCCGCCGAACGCCGAGGTGGAATCGCAGGCCAGCGCCTTGCGATAGGCGTCGACGAGATTCGCGCCTTCCGCGACGCCGCAGGGATTGGCGTGCTTGACGATGACGCAGGCCGCGGTGCGCTTGGCGTCGAACTCGCCGATACATTCATAGGCCGCATCGGTGTCGTTGATGTTGTTGTAGGAGAGCTCCTTGCCCTGGAGCTGCCGCGCGGTGGAGACGCCCGGGCGCTTGTCGGGGGTCGCGTAGAACGCCGCGGTCTGGTGCGGGTTCTCGCCATAGCGCAGCGACTGGATCAGCCGCCCGCCGAAGGCGCGGAAGTCGGGCGCGTCGATTTCGAGCTGGCGGTTGAACCAGTTCGAGATCGCGGCGTCATAGGCGCCGGTGCGTGCATAGGCCTTTGCGGCGAGGCGCCGGCGCAGCTTCAGCGTGGTCGCGCCATTGTTGGCGGCGAGCTCGTCGAGCACGGCCTTGTAGTCCTCGGCTTCGACCACCACGGCGACATCGTCATGGTTCTTCGCCGCGGCGCGGATCATCGCGGGGCCGCCGATGTCGATGTTCTCGATGCAATCCTCGAAGCCCGCGCCTTTGTCGACGGTCGCCTCGAACGGATAGAGATTGACGACTAGGAGGTCGATCGGCGCGATGCCGTGCGCCTTCATCGCCTCGGCATGTTCCTTGTTGTCGCGGATCGCGAGCAGGCCGCCATGCACCTTCGGATGCAGCGTCTTGACGCGGCCGTCCATCATCTCGGGGAAGCCGGTGAGGTCGGACACGTCCTTCACCTTGAGGCCGGCCGCGGCGATCGCTTTCGCGGTGCCGCCGGTCGAGACCAGCTCGACATCATGCGCGGCAAGCGCCTTGGCGAACTCGATCAGGCCGGTCTTGTCGGAAACGGAGAGAAGGGCGCGGGTGACGCGGCGGGGATGGTCAGTCATGAGCAAGATCCTCTGTGAAGGGAGTGTCTATGCCCAGGCGCGCGGCGGATATGTGTCGCGCTTCCCGATGGTGCTCCATCCAAGGTCGCCAGTCGCGCGAACGAGCGCTCGATAGCAGCTTTCGGCCGTTTTCACAACGCCGAGATAGGGCCGAATTCGCCTGATTACAGCGGAAGTTCCGGCTCGCGCCGGGCGTTGCGGCGGGCATTGGTGACCGCCGGCGAGGCGCTGGAGCGGACGAAGCTCCAGCGGATCGAGGGTGCCTGCCGCGCATCCTGCCGAATCACGATCTGGGCGGTGCGGCGCGGACCGTCATTGCCGGCAAGGAATACGCTGTCCTCGAGGTCGACCTTGTCGTCCAGTGCTTCGAAGGTCCAGACGTCGCGGTTCGGCAGCACCAGCATGACGCCGCGCGCATCCGACAGCCGGCTCGCCTTCACCGCGGGATGCAGATGGAAGCGCAGCGCGAAATCGGCATCGGCGCCCTTGAAGCGCCCGCCTTGCGGCGGCGACAGCGTGTCCTCGCCGTCGATGCGCGCGCCGTCATTGGCGACCATCAGCACACGGCGATGGATCGCGCCGAACTTGGAGAGATAGCCGTCATGCGAGGTCGTCAGCAGCGTGCCGTTCTGCACCACCTCGCGATAGCTCTCGACCTCGACCGGGCCGCTGGTGACCGGCGAGCCGTGCAGCAGCCGCTTCATCGCCGACATCTCGACGAACCGGCATGAGGACGTCTCGTGATAGGTCAGCGTCGAATGCGCCGCGGTGCTGCGCGCGAATGGCCGCCAATTGTCGCGGCCCGTGGTCGGCATGCCGCAATTGGTGACGATGCGGCTGATGCCGGAGGACAGTTCGAACGACAGGCAGCCGGCATGGGCATCGTGGCTGACGCCGGCCGGCGGCGGCGGGCCGGTGTCGATGATCAGCGTGGTCTGGCCGGCATCGAGGCGCTGGAAGCCGGTATGCGGCATGTTCGCCATCGGCGCGCCATGGGTGTCGTCATAGGCGAGCAGTGTCGCGAGCAAATCCGAAGGTGTCGCGCTCATGCCGTTGAACAGCGCGAAATTGCCGTCGCCGTGACGGAAGAAACGCAGCATCGGCATCATGCGGTCGATCGCGTTGAGCAGCGCCGGCGGCGGCGCGATGTTGCGCGCGGCAAAGGTCTGCCGCAACGGCAGCAGGTCGATCAAAAGCTCGATCAGCGCGCCCGGATTGCGCGAGATGTGGCCGCCGTCGGGCAGGATCTGCCGCTGCAATTCGTCCGACAGCTTCTTCGACGCACTGCGGATATGACGCGCCTGGTTGGCGAGGCACAGCGCCGCATAGCACAGCGCGATCAGCACCTGCAGCTTCGGCACCCCGTCGGGGATGTCCACCATGGTGTAGCGCAGGAAACGGATCTCGCGTGCCAGCGCGCGCAAATAGCGGCGGTAGAATTTGTTGTCGGTGTCGTTGAGCACCAGCGGCGCCTGCGACAGCAGCGAGATCACGCGCCGCGCCAGCACGTCGGCGCGCCGCGCGACGGGGCGGCGCTTGTTGGCGGGGTTGGCGATCCAGTCCTCGACCAGCGCGCGCGCATTGGCCCGCGTCAGCGCGGTGTCGGCGGCACGCAGATGGCGCAGCCAGCCGAAACCGAGCAGCGCGACCTCCCAATCTTCCGACGGCGGCTCGAGATCGAAGATCGAGCGGCCGTGGCAATTGACGATCTTGCCGGCGAAGACGAAGCGGCCGGCATAGATCTCGGCGGCACGCGTCGCATCCGCGGTGCGCAGATCATGCGGTGCGATGATGAGCCGGTCGGTGCGGCCGGGCCAGACCCGCGACAGCGCCACCGAACTGCCGCTCGCGCGCGCGAGCATGTTCCGCGCGAAGCGGTTCATCACCAGCGTCGAGATACGTCTGCGTTGAGCGACCGACACGCCTTGCCTTGAAGGGGGAGAGGATTCCGACGAATCCTTATTAATCCTAAAATTGACCGCCTGACACCACCCTGAACGGGACGAATCAGTGTCGAAGTTGCAAAAACCGGTGCAAAATCAGGATTTAACGAGCCGGGCCGCGAAGAATCCGTCGAGCCCGCCGAGCTTGGGATCGGCGTTCGGCAGATGGCTGGGCAGGGTGCGCAGGTCGCCATCGGCGGTGATGATTTCGTCGAGGCCCGCGACCTCGGACGCCGCGATCGGGACGCGGCGAAGCGCAGGCTCCGCGGCCAGCAGCGAAGCCACGGCCTGCTCGCCTTCCTCGGGTTCCAGCGAACAGGTGCAATAGACCAGCGTTCCGCCCGGCTTGAGCAGCGCGACGGATTTTTTCAGCAGCCGCTGCTGGAGCGCAGTCAGGGCGGCGATGTCGGATTCCTGCCGGAGCCAAGCGACATCAGGATGGCGGCGGATCGTGCCGGTCGAGGTGCAGGGCGCATCGATCAGGATGCCGTCGAAACCCTCAGCCGGTCCGGCCCATTCGACCGCGTCGGCGACGACAGTCTCCGCCTGCAGCGACAGCCGCGTCAGGTTTTCGCGCAGGCGCGCCACACGGGCGGGGGAGCGGTCGATCGCCGTCACGTGCGCACCTGATAGCGCCAGCTGCGCGGTCTTGCCGCCGGGCGCGGCGCAGAGATCGGCGATGGACTTGCCCTTGATGTCGCCGAACAGCCGTGCCGGCAGCGCGGCGGCGGCGTCCTGCACCCACCATTGTCCCTCGGCAAAGCCGGGCAGCATGGTCACCGCGCCGTGCAGCAGCATCCGTACTGTCCCGGTCGGCAGCGTCTCGCCATGCAGGCGGCTCGCCCATTGTGCGGCATCCGACTTCACGGTGAGATCCAGCGAGGGCTCGTGGCCGAGCGCGAGTGCCATGTCCCGCGCCGTCGCTTCGCCGTAATGCGCGCTCCAGCGCGCGAGCATCCAGGGCGGCAGGTCGAGCGATTGCGCGGCGACTTCTTCGACCAGCGCCTGGCCCTCGCGCGCGCAGCGGCGCAGCACGGCGTTGACGAGGCCGGCATAGCGCGCAGCGCGCCGGTCGGATTGCACGAGGCGGACGGAGAGATCGACCGCGGCGTGATCGGGCACGTCCATCCAGAGAATCTGCGCGGCGCCGATCAGCAGCGCGCTCTGCGCGCGCGGCGCGTCGGAGGGAATGCCCTTGTCGAGCAGGCGGGAGAGCACATGGCCGAGCGTGCCGAGCCGCCGCAGCACGGTCGCAACCAGGCGGCGCATCAGCGCGCGGTCGCGGTCGGCCAGCGTCTTCAGTCCGGGAT
This sequence comes from Bradyrhizobium sp. 18BD, assembly GCF_054185225.1. Taxonomy (NCBI): domain Bacteria; kingdom Pseudomonadati; phylum Pseudomonadota; class Alphaproteobacteria; order Hyphomicrobiales; family Nitrobacteraceae; genus Bradyrhizobium; species Bradyrhizobium sp. 18BD. The sequence goes on from NZ_JAVAYL010000019.1 coordinate 128,611, forward strand.
GGGCACCGCCGCCGTCGAGCTGGTCGTCAAGCGTGCGGTGCTTGTGCAGCACGCCGTCGACGATGTCGGCGGCAATCCGCCGCGCCGCGAGACCAGGCACTTCGGACGGAGGGGCGAAACGTTGAGATGGCATGCGGCTTAAGGTTCTTGGCGAGCGGCAGTTCCGCCGCAATGGGCGCATGCCTTGAGAAGGCGATCTCTGGCACGCGAATATGCCAAATGTAAGAATGGGCTCTCGCGTTTGCAGGCCACGACCACCATTTCAGCAATGCGATATTGCATCTCGCACGCTCCATGATCCTGCGCTAGGAACCACTCGATGAGTGACCAGCCCTCCGTTCCCGATCGCAAGCAGCTCCCTCCGGCCGCCCAGCGCGCGCTGGCTGAGGCGGAAGCGCGCCGGCAGGCCGCAGCGGCGGCGCATGCCGAAGCGGCGCCCAAGGAATTGCAGGGACCGAAGGGGCCTGAACCCACCCGCTACGGTGATTGGGAGCGCAAGGGTATCGCCTCGGACTTTTGATGCGCTGGTCTAAGGCGCGCTTGCCGGGCCGGCCGACTCAGCCCTAGCGTGCGCGGATGTCGCGTTTCGACCCCAGCCGTCCCTATCGGCCCTCATACCGTGGTTCGCCGTTCGGCCGTCGCTTCTCCGGCTTGTTGCCGTGGATGTTTGTGATCGGCGTCGTGACGGCGATTGTGCTCGGCTTCCGCCAGGGAACGATCTGGCCCATTCCGCATGCGGATGATGGACAGTCACGTGATGCCAATATCATCCTGCAGTCCGGCAATTCCGACACGCGTCTAGCGGTCGATGTTGTCCGCACCGTCGATGGCGATACTTTCCTCGCACGCGTACACCAGCCCAACGGGCGCGATCTCGTCGCGCGCGTCCGTCTGCGCGGCATCGATGCGCCCGAGATGAAAGCATCTTGCCAGGCTGAACTGGACAAGGCCGAAGCCGCCAGCGACGCGCTGCGCAATCTGCTCGGTCAGGGCGGCGTCACGATCTATAATCTCGGCCAGGATAAATACGGGCGCGTCCTCGCCGATGCCGCGACCAGGCGCACGCCTAACGTTTCGGCGGCGTTGCTCGCGGGCGGTTACGCGCGCAGCTACAATGGCGGCCATCGCGATGGCTGGTGCGCGCGGGGCTGGCGCTTCTGGTAACGAAAAAGCCGCGTCGTTGGACGCGGCTTTTGCAATTCTCTTCGATCGCGGAGATCAGCGCGTCACGACCACCGTCGTGCCGACCGAGACGCGGCTGTAGAGATCGGTGATGTCGTCGTTGAGCATGCGGATGCAGCCATAGGAGACGAAGCCGCCGACCGAGCCCGGCACGTTGGTGCCGTGGATGGCATATTCGCCGCCGGCCAGCGTCATCGCAGCAACGCCCATCGGGTTGTGCGGCGAGCCGCCGGGGATGACGTCCGGAATGCTTGGCTTGTCGCGCTTCACCTCGGCGGGCGGCGACCATGCCGGATTGCGATACTTGCCGTCGATGCGGGTAGTGCCGGCCCACTGCTTGCCGGACTTGCCGACGCCGACCGGATAGCGCACCGCATGACCGCTATCGAGAATGAGATAGAGTTTGCGCTCGTTGGTTTTGACCACGATGGTGCCCGGCGAATAGTCGCCCGGATGCGCGCCCACCATTTCCGGCCGCGCCTCGGCCGCCGTCGACAACAAAACCCCTGCCCCGATGGTGGCGGCCAGCGCCACTGCAATCCTCATCGCCATCGATTTTCCCCTTGGGTCGTCCAAATTCACGCAAAACCGGCAATCGCCTCGCGTGCCCAGACATTCTTAACCGCGCGCGTTAACCGGATAGTTTCCACGCACGGCCGCCAGGGGCCCGCCAGCCGGGGGAACAAAGGAAAAGTTCGAAATAAAGTAAATGACAAGAAAACAACACCCGGCCGGAAAGACACGGACGAGCCCGCCCGCGCCCTGACAAGCGCGTGAGCGTGTGAACGGCGGTTGTTTTGAGGAGATGGCCGACGCGAAGGACAGTCTCGTGTCCCGGACGCGGCGCGGCATGCAATGACGCGACGCAGAGCCGGGACCCAGCTTTTTCTTTCCGCTGGTCGATGGGCCCCGGCTCAGCAGCGCATCACTTACGCGCTGCGCTGCGTCCGGGGCACGCGGGCGGAGCCTTACGCCGGCTTCTTGTTCTGCCGGTTCTTGACGAGGTCGTCGACCACGGCGGGATCGGCCAGCGTGGAGGTGTCGCCGAGGCTGCTCGGCTCGTCCTCGGCGATCTTGCGCAGGATGCGGCGCATGATCTTGCCGGAGCGGGTCTTCGGCAGGCCCGGCGCGAACTGGATCTGGTCCGGGGATGCGATCGGGCCGATCTCCTTGCGCACCCAGGTCACGAGCTCCTTGCGCAGCTCTTCGGTCGGCTGCACGCCGGCCATCAGGGTGACATAGGCGTAGATGCCCTGGCCCTTGATGTCGTGCGGGAAGCCGACCACGGCGGCCTCCGAGACCTTCTCGTGCGCGACCAGCGCGCTCTCGACTTCCGCAGTGCCCATGCGATGGCCGGAGACGTTGATGACGTCGTCGACGCGGCCGGTGATCCAGTAATAGCCGTCGGCGTCGCGCCGGCAGCCGTCGCCGGTGAAGTACTTGCCTTTGTAGGTCGAGAAATAGGTCTGCTCGAAGCGGGCGTGATCGCCATAGACGGTGCGCATCTGGCCCGGCCAGGAGCGCGTCAGGCAGAGGTTACCGGTGGTCTCGCCGTCCAGCACCTTGCCGTCGGCATCGACGATCTCGGGGACGACGCCGAAGAACGGCTGCGTTGCAGAACCTGGCTTGAGTTTCGTCGCGCCCGGCAGCGGCGTGATCAGAATGCCGCCGGTTTCGGTTTGCCACCAGGTGTCGACGATCGGGCAGCGGTCGTCGCCGACGACGCGGTGATACCACTCCCAGGCTTCCGGATTGATGGGCTCGCCGACCGAGCCGAGCAGGCGCAGGCTGGCGCGCGAGGTCTTCTTCACGGGCTCGTCGCCGGACTGCATCAGCGCGCGGATCGCCGTCGGCGCGGTGTAGAAGGTGTTGACCTTGTGCTTGTCGATGACGTTCCAGAACCTGGAATTATCCGGGTAATTCGGCACGCCCTCGAACATCAGCGTGGTCGCGCCGTTCGCCAGCGGACCATAGAGAATGTAGCTGTGGCCGGTGACCCAGCCGACGTCGGCGGTGCACCAGTAGATGTCGCCGTCGTGATAATCGAAGACGTATTGATGCGTCATCGAGGCGAATACGAGATAGCCGGCGGAGGTGTGCAGCACGCCCTTGGGCTGGCCGGTCGAGCCCGAGGTGTAGAGGATGAACAATGGATCCTCGGCGTGCATGTGCTCGACCGGGCATTCCGTCGTCACCATCGCCGCCGCCTCGTGATACCAGAGGTCGCGGGTCGGGTTCATGTCGACCTTGCCGCCGGTGCGCTTGACCACGACGACCCAGTCGACGCCGTCGGCCTTGGCGAGCGCCGCGTCGACATTGGCCTTCAGCGGCACCTTCTTGCCGCCGCGCAGGCCTTCATCCGCGGTGATGATGAGCTTGGACTGGCAGTCGTTGATGCGCTGGGCGAGGCTGTCGGGCGAGAAGCCTGCGAACACCACGGAGTGGATCGCGCCGATCCGCGCGCAGGCCAGCATGGCGTAGGCCGCTTCCGGAATCATCGGCAGGTAGATGGTGACGCGGTCGCCCTTCTTGACGTTGCGGGTGCGCAGGATGTTGGCCATCCGGCAGACCTCGTCGTGGAGCTCCTTGTAGGTGATGTGCTTGGACTGCGAGGGATCGTCGCCTTCCCAGATGATCGCGGTCTGGTTGGCGCGCTTGTGCAGATGCCGGTCGATGCAGTTGTGGGCGACGTTGAGGATGCCGTCCTCGAACCATTTGATCGAGATGTTGCCCGGCGCGAAGGAGACGTTCTCGATCTTCGTCGGCACCTTCATCCAGTCGATGCGCTTGGCCTGTTCGGCCCAGAAACCGTTCGGGTCCGAGATCGAGCGGGCGTACATGTCCTTGTACTTGGCCTGGTCGACCCAGGCGCGTTTGGCCCATTCCGCGGGGACGTCGTAGATCTTCTCGGACATGTTTCCCTCCAGATACGGCAAGCCGACCACAGATGACTGGCGCGCCGACTTCATCGTTGAACGATTATGCGTCGGGCTAACCGGACCCGACAAGGAGCACAAGCTGGACCTTCGACGAGCCGCCGGCCATGCGGAGAATCAAGCTGCGCAGGACGGCTGTCGCAAATCTGAAACAGGCCAAGAGGCCGCTTTCGGCTCTTTACCCAAATCTCGGGAAGGGGCCCTGCAGGGCGCCCATGCGCCGCAGGCGGTATTTAGAGACCGCTTTTCACTGATTCGGGACTCGCAATGCGGTTCGGAACACCCTAAGTGGCTTAACCGGGTCCCCAGAGACCGTGCAAGACACCCCTTGGAACCAAAATCAGAACAGCGGCATTGACCGATATCAGACAGGGCTAAGGCGTAAGACTATGATGGATCAGCAGAATCTCGGCACGGTCCGGCCCGCTTCGGCCGATCCTGCCGCCATTGCGCTGGCCAAGGCCCTCGGACAATGGCCGAAACCGGCCGGTTCCACCCGCCCCAGTCCCAAAAAGGTGTTCGACACAGCGCCCGCGGCGACGGTCGAGGCGCTCGCCAAGGAGCTGGGCCTGCGGCTCGGCGACCAGAACGAGCTGACCATCCGCCGTATCCGGCGCGGCAAGGGCTATTCCTTCGTTCGCGGCAACGGCGCCCATATCCGCGACGCCCGTACCATCCGCCGCCTGCACGCCATGGCGGTGCCGCCGGCCTATCGCGAGGTGCGCTACTCGGCCGATCCGAGCTCGCATCTCCAGGCGGTGGGCCGCGATGCCGCGGGCCGGCTGCAATATCGCTATCACGCCGACTGGGAGAAGGTTCGGGAGCACCGCAAGGCGCATCGTCTGGAAAAGCTTGTTGGCGCCCTGCCCAAGATCCGGCGCAAGGTCTCGGCGTTCCTGTCGGGCGACGAGCCGACGCGCGAATTCGCGCTCTCGGCCGTGATCGAGCTGATCGCGCGCACCGCGATCCGTCCCGGTAATGAATCCTATGCCCGCCTCAACGGCACCCGCGGCGCCACCACGCTGCTGAAGTCGAACGTGACGCTGGAAGACGATTGCTTCGTGCTGACCTTCAAGGCGAAGGGCGGCAAGGCGGTGCGGAAAGAGTGCGACGCGGCCAAGCTGGTGCGCGCCATCGGCATTTTGCAGGGTGTTCCCGGCAAGCGCATGTTCCAGTATCGCGATGCCTACGGCATCGTGCGCGCGGTCAGCACCACGCAGGTCAACGCGTTCCTGCGCGAGATCGCCGGCATCAAGATTTCGCTGAAGGATTTTCGCACGCTGATGGCCTCCGCCGTCGTCGTCGAGTCGTTGTCGCGGATCACGCCGGCGACCAGCCAGCGTGGCCGCAAGAAGCAGGTGCTGGACGCGATCCGCGCCGCCGCCGACAAGCTCTCCAACACGCCGGCGATCTGCCGCAAGAGCTACGTCCACGACACCATCGTCACCGCCTTCGAGGACGGCATCCTCGAGCGTTTCGCGGCGACCATGAAGGGCCAGCGTTCGCAGGCGCGGCGCGAGCAGCTGCTGGCGCAGGTGGTGGCGACCGCGGCTGTTTAGCAACCGGCGAACTCGTAGCCCGGATTTCGCTTCGCTCCATCCGGGCTACGGCAGCGGCGATTACAACAACGACCCGTCGCTATGCCTTGTCCGACACACCCCTGTCCGGACCGGGATCGCTGCCCGCGGCCGCGATCGTGAGCCGTCCCAGATAATGCGCCCATCCCTTCGCATGTGCGGCCGCCTGTTCTTCGGTCGGCAGCCCGCTATGGGTCATGCGCAGCAGCGTGCCGCCGTCGCGCTCGATCAGGTCGATCTCGATCAGGCTCGAGCCGGGCGGCACTTCCTGACCGCCCTCCCAGCCGAATGTGTAGGCGAGACGATGCACCGGCACGACCTCGCGGAACGCGCCGCGGCCGACGCCACTGCGCGGGCCGATTCCCTTGACCAGATAGAGCCCGCCGGGATGCGGCTCGGTGGTCGCATCCGAACCCATCCAGCTCAGGATCTTCTCGGGGTCGGTCAAATAGGCGAAGACGGTGGCGCGCGGGGCTGCGATCTGGGTTTCGCGTCGCACTACGAACGGCTCGGTCATGGGCGATCATCCCTGGGCTCTGGCTTCTTGTTCTGACGTTTTCCTTACGCGAACCGGTATCCACTTCGCTTGAAAACGCTTTGATCGTCGGACATGGCGGTGCCAAAGCGGCCCGTCAAGGATTGCCCGTGACAAAGGCGGTCCACCTTCGCCATCATCGGGCGATGCACCTCTCCCCGACCCTCGCCTGGCTGGTCGATGCCGCCTCCGATTGTTCCGGGGCCGACCGCCTGCTCGCGGAACTCGGCGCCCATCTGATCGCCGATGGCGTACCGCTTGCGGCAGGCAGCCTGACGCTGGAGGTTCCGCATCCGTTGATCGCGAAACGGACATGGCTCTGGCGTGCGGAGAGCGGCCGGGTGATCGAAGCTCTCGGTTTTGCACCGGGCGGTCTCGCGCCCGATCCGCCCAACGATGCCGGGCGGCGCTGGCTGCGCGACATCGCGGGCGGCGAGGTGCACGAGGACGTCGTCGGGCGACAGGATGGCCCGCTGCTCGGCTGGATCGGCCCGCGTCCGTTCACGTCGGACGAAATCGAGCAATTGCATCAGGCCGCGCGCTTTGCCGCGACCCCGCTCGCCGTGCTCGCCGCGCGCGCCACGTTGCGCGCGACACTCGATGCCTATCTCGGCAAGCGCAGCGCGGAGCGTGTGCTGGCAGCGCCGCTGCGGCGCGATCTCGGTGAGACCATTCAGGCCGCGCTGCTCTATGCCGATCTGCGCAACTTCACGTCGCTGTCGGAAACCACACCGCCCGCCGATGTCATCACTGCGCTCGATGCCTGGTTCGACCGCATCGCCGGCGCCGTTCATGCCTTCGGCGGCGAGGTGCTGAAGTTCATCGGCGACGGCGTGCTCGCGATCTTTCCGGTGGTCGAGGCCTCACCGCGCCGCGCCTGCGAGGCGGCGCTGCGCGCCGCGGGCGCAGCCGAAGCCGGGATGGCGTATCTCAACGCGGAGCGCGGCGCGCAAGGATTGCCGCCGCTCGCGTTCGGCGCGGCGCTTCATCTCGGCGAGATGCTATGGGGCAATATCGGGGCCGCCAACCGGCTCGATTTCACCGCGATCGGTCCCGCCGTCAATCTTGCCAGCCGGCTCGAGGGCTTGTGCAAGCCGCTCGGCCGGACCGTGCTGGTGTCGGGGGCGCTTGCGGCGGAGACGGAGATGCCGCTCGTCGGGCTCGGATCGCATGCGCTGCGCGGTATCGCCGCGCCGTGTGAGGTGTTTGCGCTGCCGGAGACGCGGGCCCGGACATCGTAGCCCGGATGAGCGCAGCGACATGCGGAGACGAATTGGTCCCGGATGTCGCTTCGCTCATCCGGGCTACGGCCGCCCCTAAACCCCGCCCATCTTGCAAACGAGCTTCCATTCCTCGGCCGTCACCGGCTGCACCGACAGGCGCGAATATTTCACCAGCGCCATGTCGGCGAGCTTCTTCTCGGCCTTGATTGCGGCCATTGTCACCGGCGTCTTCAGGGGCTTGTCGGCCTTGATGTCGACGCAGACGAATTTTTCGGTCTTGTCGGTGGGGTCGGTGTAGGCTTCCTTGATGATCTCGGCGATGCCGACGATCTCCTTGCCCTCGTTGGAATGATAGAAGAACGCCTTGTCGCCCTTCTTCATGTTCACGAGGTTTATGCGCGCGGTGTAATTGCGCACGCCGGTCCAGGCCTCGCCCTTGGCGCCCTTTGCCACCTGCTGCTCCCAGGACCACACCGACGGTTCGGATTTCACCAGCCAGTAGTTCATCGTTCGCCCGCCCTGCTTTCGATACGCCATGTCGCCTTCCGCGATGTTTAGGGCACGCGGATGCCCGCGACAAGCGCGGGCATCCGGTATCCCATCGCAGGCACTCATTCCTTCAGATGACGATCGAAGAATTTTGCGATGTCGGTGAAGGCTTCCTTCGTCTCCGGCGCGTTGATGTTGAACTGGTACTGCGCGTGCGACTGGCCTTCATAGACGTTGAGATCGGCAATCACGCCGGCGCGACGCAATTTGCGATGGGTGCGAACCGTGTTGCTGAGGAACAGATCGCGCGTGCCCGATGTCAGAATGGTCGGCGGAAAATCTTTGAAGTCGCCATAGATCGGCGAGATGTAGGGATTCTTCAGGTCCGTGCCGTTGGCGTAGAGCTTTGCGGCCCGGCCGAGCCAGCCGTCCCAGGTCACCAGCACGTTGTCGACCCACTCGTTGCTGGCATAGGTGTCGCCGACCTTGTCGATGTCGGACCACGGCGTGCCCGGGGCGATCGCGGCTGGCCTCTGTAGCTTCTCGTCCTTGGCCCGCAGCACCATCGCCAGCGTCATCGCGCCGCCCGTCGACGTCCCGAAGATCGCCATGCGGCGGGCGTCGTGGTCCCTGGTGACCTCGTTCCAGACCGCCATCGCATCGTCCATCGCGGCGGGATAGGGGAAGTCGGGCGGCATGCGGTAGTCGACCGAGATCACCTTGAAGCCGCCAAAGCCCGCCATCATGATCGCTTCCGGCAGCGCGGCCTCGCCGGGCCCGAACACATAGCCGCCGCCATGGACGTGGACCAGAAGACGGCGCCGGTTCTCCGGCGGGATCTTGTTGGGCGTCACGATGAAGCAATGCACGCCGGCAATTTTGGTCTCCTCGACCTTGACGCCGAGCTTCTCCTTAATCGCCGGTACGCCTGATATCGACAGTTTTGCGCGGCGATCGATCAGCTCCTTCCATTCCGTCGGCGTCTTCGGGTCCGCATTAATGCGGCGGAAACGGTGCACCGATCATGGCCTGCATGTCGGAGCTGACGTCGTTGGCGGGACTGCCGATCGATTTGACCGGTGCGACCCGCTTGCCGTTGTCGGCGTTGGCAGCCGCCTCGGTCTTGGCGAGCTCGTCATAGGAAAGCGCGGCCTGTGTGTAAGCAGCGGTGGGTAGAGCAATTGCGGCAAGTGTGATGATGGCGATCGAAATGATCGCGCGATGCGGTTTGCGCATGCGGTTTCCCCTGGGATCCGTTTCGTTATTGTTGGACCGGGATCCTGCGGTGTGGCGCTAGGCTAGACCAGCGTGCACGGGCCGTGAAGTGCTACCTGCGATGCGCGAAGCTGCGGCTATTGCTCGGCCCTGAACGGCCGCGTCAGCAGCCCTTCGATCGCGGCGTCGATCGTCAGTCTGCCGTCGAGGATGGCGGCGACCGCCTGTGAGACCGGCATGTCGACGCCTCGCGCGGCCGCGAGCTCGACCAGCACCGGCGCGGTGAATGCACCTTCCGCAAGCTTGCCGGCGGGCGCGGCCTCGCCCCGACCGAGCGCGATACCGAGCGCGAAATTGCGCGACTGCTCGGTCGAGCAGCTCAGCAAGAGGTCACCGAGGCCGGAGAGACCCGAAAGTGTCTCCGTGCGCGCGCCACAGGCGCGGCCGAGCCGCGCCAGCTCGCTGAAGCCGCGCGTGGTCAGCGCGGCGTGTGCGGAGGCGCCAAGCTTGCGGCCGACCACGATGCCGGCGGCAATCGCCAGCACGTTCTTGGCAGCGCCGCCGATCTCGACGCCGCGGACGTCGGTGGAGTGATAGGGACGGAAGGTCGGCGAGCCCAGCGCCTGCACCATCGCGCTCGCCAGGGCCTCGTCCTTTGCCGCAAGCGTCACTGCGGTTGGCAAGCCTCGCGCGACGTCGTCGGCAAAGCTCGGGCCCGACAGGATCGCCGGCTGCGCGTGCGGCGCGGCCTCCGCGATGATGTCGGTCATGAATTTATGGGTGCCGTGCTCGATGCCCTTGGCGCAGGCGACGATCGGCACCGGCTTCGCCAGATGCGGGGCCAGCATGTTCACCGCGCCGCGCAGGTGCTGCGCCGGCGTGACGATCAGCAGCATGTCGGCGCGTGCGGCTTCGGCGAGCTCGTGCGTGACAACGATCTCCGGCGCGAGCTTCACGCCGGGCAGCCGCGGATTGTCGCGGGTCGATGCGATCCGCGTCGCGTGCTCTGCACTGCGGGCCCAGAGCGTCACGTTCCGTCCGGCCCGTGCCGCCACGGTCGCCAGCGCCGTGCCCCAGGCGCCGGCCCCGATCACGGCGACGGACTGGAACGCAGTCATGGCTAATATCCCGCCCGCGTCTTGCCGTAGCCCGCGGGTGCCGTCGCGTTGGCGTCGAGCAGCCAGCGGGCGCGGGGCTGAGCTTCCATCGTGTCGGTCAGGCCGAGCGCGAGGCGTTCGGCGCCGGCCCAGGCGATCATCGCGCCATTGTCGGTGCAGAGCGCGGGCGGCGGCATGATGAGTTGCGTGTCGGCCTCGCGCGCGACGCCGTACAGGGCGCCGCGGATCGCATGATTGGCCGCGACACCGCCGGCGGCCACCAGCGCATTGGGCGCGCCGAACCGCTCGCGGAAAAGTCGGAGACCGACGTTGAGACGATCCGCCGTCGAATCCAGCACTGCGGCCTGAAAGCTCGCGCAGAGATCGCTGATGTCCTGCGGCGTGATCTCAGCCAGCCGGCTCGCCTCGGTGCGGACCGCCGTCTTCAATCCTGAGAGCGAGAAGTTGGCATCGGGACGTCCCTGCATCGGCCGCGGAAACGCAAAGCGCATGGCATCGCCGTTTGCCGCCGCGCGTTCGACCTGCGGGCCGCCCGGATAAGGCAGGCCCAGCATCTTCGCGACCTTGTCGAAGGCTTCGCCGATGGCGTCGTCGACGGTGGTGCCGAGCCGCACATACTGACCGACGCCGGTGACGGCGACGATCTGGGTATGACCGCCCGAGGCGAGGAACAGGCAGTAGGGAAATTCGATGGCGTCGGTGAGACGCGGCGTCAGCGCATGCGCTTCGAGATGGTTCACCGCGATCAGCGGCGTGTCGTGCACCATCGCGATCGCCTTCGCGGTGGTGAGCCCGACGATGACGCCGCCGATCAGGCCCGGCCCCGCAGCGGCGGCGACACCGCTGAGCTGGGCGTAGTCGATGCCGGCCTCGTGCATGGCACGGTCGATGATGCCGTCGAGGACATCGACATGCGCGCGCGCGGCGATCTCCGGCACGACGCCGCCGAAGCGGGCGTGCTCCTCGATCTGGGACCGCACGATGTTGGACAAGATCTTGCCGGCCCCGTCGGGTGCGCGCTCGATCACGGCCGCGGCGGTCTCGTCGCAGGTGGTTTCGATGCCCAGCACCAGCATTGGTGAATCGTTATCCAATTTGGGCCCTTGCGCTCATCCGTAAAGCAGAGTTCTGGTACGTCCGGTAGCATTCCGGGGTCGGCTTGCGCAATCGTCACGCGCGGCCGTCCCGGTGAATGCGTCACCGTCACGCGGTTCGGGAACACACGCGATGTCCATTCTTGTCACACGGCCGCATCCCGACAATGAGGCGACGGCAGAGAATTTGCGCGCGCGGGGTCATGTGGTGCTGCTCGCGCCGGTGCTCAAGTTCGAGCCGGTCGCCTTTCATGACGAGAGCGAGGCGGGCTACAGCGCGATCATCGTCACGTCGGCCAATGCAATCCGTGCCGTCGCGCCGCAATTGCAAGATTCTGGCTTAGAGAACCTTGGCCTTTTGGAGCTGCCGCTGTTTGCGGTCGGCGAGCACACTGCGACCGCCGCACGCGATGCCGGCTTTGCCGAGGTGATCGTCGCCGGCGGCGATGCCGCTTCCCTGCGCGACAAGGTCATTCAAAGTGCGCGCGACAAGGTGCTGAAGAAGGGCACGCTGCTTTATCTTGCCGGCGCGGATTTGTCGCGCGACCTCAGCGGTGAGCTCGGAGCCCAAGGATTCAGCGTGGTCACGCAGACCACCTATCGCATGGCGCCGGTCAAGCATCTGCCGCGCGAGGTCTGCGAGGGGTTTGCCGCCCATGGCGTCGAGGCGGTGCTGCATTACTCCCGCCGCAGCGCGCGGGCCTTCCTGGAGGCGGCACGGGACGAAGGTGTCGAAATCTCGGCGCTGGCGATCCCGCAATGCTGCCTGTCCGAGACGGTCGCGGCGGTGCTGCGCGATGCCGGTGCGTCGCAGGTTCTGGTGGCGGCGTCGCCGGACGAAAATGCCTTGTTTGGCACCTTGGAGCGTGCTTTGCGGACCCGTTTGGCGTAAGAGGTCGGGCCGAATCCGACGCAATCGGGTCCGTTTTGGGCATGCAAGTGTGAGGAACCGTCACGATGGCCGACGACAAGCCTGAAGACGCAGGACTGGCCCCCGAATCCGGCCGCGCCAAGCGGACCCCGCCCACCATCGACCTCGAGGCGACCGAAGTCTCCACCCAGCCGCAGGAGACGGCTGCTGCGTCCGAGGTCCAGTCGGGGCCTGAGCAGGCTGCGGTTGACGAAACGAAGTCCGAAAAGGTCGAGGCTGAAGAGGCCAAGTTGGAAGAGGTCAGGTCGGACGAGGTCAAGTCTGAGCCGCAGCCCGAACGGACCGAGGAGCAGCCTTCCGTTACGGCCGCGCCGGTTTCGCCGTCGATTTCACCCTGGGTCATTGCGCCGTTCTCGGGCGCTGTCGCAGCCGCGCTGGTGATCGGGGTCGGCTGGGTGCTGGGCTGGCCTGCCGTGCAGGCGCCGCCGGCCGCCCCGCAAGTGACGAGCGCGACGGTCGACGCGCTGAGCGGCCGCGTTGCCGCGGTCGAAGCCAAGGCCGGCAAGCCCGCGCCTGATACGGCCATGGTGGCGCGGATCGACGCGCTGGAAAAATCAGCCAGCGCCCTGCGCAGCGACATCGCTAATCTGCGCGCGCAGTCCGACAAGACCGCGTCCGCTCTGAACGATGCCAAATCCGCGCCGCGCGATGCCGCTGCTTCGTCCGCCCTTTCAGCGCTGAGCGATCGCATTGCCCAGCTCGAGCGGGCCAGCAAGTCCGAACGCGCCGAGCTCGCGCAGCAGGGCGAGAAGATCGCCGATGCAAAGGTGATGGACGACAAGCCGCTGCGCTATGTGGTCGTCGCCTCCCTGCTCGACGTGGCCGTGCGCCACAATGATCCCTATGAGGCGCAGCTCGCTGCCGCGCGGGCGCTCGCGCCCAAGCCCGACATGCTGAAGCCGCTCGATGTGTTCGCGTCCGCCGGCATCCCGACGCCGGTCGCGCTGAGCCGCGAGCTGCTCAACATCGTGCCGAAATTGACGCCGCCTGCGGAAGCCCCGAGCGCCAACGCCGGCATCGTCGAGCGCCTTCAGGCCGGCGCCTCGAAACTCGTCCGCATCGAGCGCACCGATGGGGTCGGCAACGACCGCGGCGCCATCGTCGCGCGCGTGACAGCGGCGGCGCTTCGCAATGATTTCACGGAGGCGCGGCGCGAGCTGAAGACGCTGCCCGAGGCCGATCGCGCACCGGCCCAGGCCTGGCTCGACAAGATCGATGCGCGAGACGCTGCGCTCGCAGCCTCACGCAAATTCGCCGACGATGCCATGGCCGGTCTCACCAAGCCTGCTCAATAAGATTCGCGCAACAAACTGCGCGTATAGGGATTGCCATGCTTCGCATCGTCCTCTTCCTTGTTCTGATTGCGCTCGCAGGCGCCGGCGCGGCCTGGATTGCCGATCAGCCCGGCGATGTCGTGATGACCTGGGGCGGTTATCGGGCGTCACCGAGCATTCCGGTGTTCGTGCTTGGCCTCGGCATATTCGCCGTCCTGATCGTTTTGCTCTGGAGCCTCGTGACGATGCTCTGGCGCGCGCCGGGGCGTCTGCGCTGCCGCAGCCGCGAGAAGCGCCACGCCCGCGGCCGCCACGCCATCACCCACGGCCTGCTTGCGATCGGCCATGGCGATACCGCGCTGGCCCGCCGTCACGCCGATACCGCACGGCGGCTGGCCACAAACGATCCGCTCGCGCTGCTGCTGCACGCGCAGTCGGCTCAGCTCGAAGGCAATCGCGACGAGGCCCAGCGCGTCTTCCGCGTCATGGCCGAGCGCGAGGATACCCGCCTGCTCGGCCTGCGCGGCCTGTTCATCGAGGCGCAGCGCGCCGACGATGCGGTCGGCGCCGTCATGATCGCGGAGGAAGCGATCAAGCTGTCGCCGTCCTCGACCTGGGCCTCCCATGCGGTGCTCGGCTTCCGCTGCGCGCGCGGCGACTGGAGCGGTGCGCTCGCGATCCTCGATTCGAATCTGTCCGCGGGCCAGATCGACAAGCGGGCCTATCGCCGCCAACGCGGCGTGCTGCTGACGGCGCGTGCGCTCGAGCTGCAAACGATGGACCGCGATGTCGCGCGCGAGAGCGTGATGGAGGCGATCAAGCTGGCGCCGACCCTGGTGCCGGCCGCAGTGCTCGCCGCGAAATTCGAGAGCGAGGCGCATCAGGTGCGCCGCGCCATGAAGCTGGTCGAAGCCGCCTGGCTCGCCAATCCGCACCCCGACCTCGCCGACGCCTATGCGCATGTCAAACTCGGCGATTCCGCGCGGCAGCGCTTGCAGCGGGTCGAGACGCTCGCGGCCAAGACGCCCGCCGACAAGGCCGGTCACATCGAGGGCCAGCTCGCGATCGCGCGCGCCGCAATCGACGCTTCCGAGTTCGCCCGTGCGCGCGCCGTGCTGGCGCCTTACGTCAACGATCCGACCCAGCGCGTCGCGCTGCTGATGGCCGAGCTCGAGCGTACCGAGCATGGCGACGGCGGCCGGGCCCGCGCCTGGACCCTGCGCGCCGTGCGCGCCCGCCTCGATCCGGCCTGGACCGCGGACGGCTATGTCAGCGACCGCTGGCGCCCGGTCTCCCCGGTCACCGGCCGGCTCGACGCCTTCCAGTGGCAGACGCCGGTGGCGAGCCTGCCGTCCGACAAGGGCACCACGATCGAATCCTCGGCCTTCGAGGAAGCCATGCTGGCCGCCCCGCCGCCGAAGCGGGTGACCGCGGCCCCAAGCGAAAGTCCTGTGGAACCGGCCGTGATCGCGCCGGCGCCGGTGCCGGCCGCACAGGACAATTCGCCCCCTGAGGCCAACGAAGCACCCAAGGAGACGGTCAAGGAAACGACCAAGGAAGTCGTCACGGAAGAGCCGGTGGTCACGCCCGCCGAGCCGGCCAAACCGGCCCCTGAGACCGCCGAATCATCGCCGCTGGCGGCAACGCCGGTGTTCCGGACCCGCGCCGACCTCGGCAAGCCTGCGCAGGCCCCGATCCAGACCGTGATTCCCATCATTCGCGCCCCTGACGATCCCGGAATCGATGATGACGGCCCGAGCGATGAATTTACGGAACAAATCGGCACGCCCAAGGCCCAGGCCGGCGGCTGGCGCGGATTCTGGTCCCGCTGGGGCGCCTGAGGGCATTTCGCCTCCGGCTTGTCCTTGCCAATTCGGGCCATGCCCGATATCAGGAGCGCGCGTATCGGGGCCGGCATCGCCAGGTCCCGGCAGGGTTCGCCGCAATAGCTCAGTCGGTAGAGCACGTCATTCGTAATGACGGGGTCGGGGGTTCGAATCCCTCTTGCGGCACCAGCCCCTCCCTTGTCCAGCCCGGAGACATAGGTAACGGATCGTACCTAAGACATGGGTGACAACCTCGTGCCGAACGCGGTCCTGCGGGTTCGAATTGTGCGGCAGTTCATGTGATGCCAGTCACATAATCCCGGACGCATCTCCCGTAGTGTCACGGTCACGCAAACACGGGGAGATTTCATATGCGCAAGATCATTCTGGTTGCCGCCATGGTCCTGGCCTCTGCATCTGCCCATGCGGGCGATCGTAGCCTGTCGCTGTCAGGGGCGGCTGGGCCGACCGTTGCTCCGCAAGCCACGACGACCACCGCCCCGACGACGCAAATCAGCGACGTCGCGCCATCAGTCGAAGCACCGAAATATGTCGACCGTCCGCCGGCGGTGTCGGCGCCTGCTCCTGCGCCCGCCCCCGCTGCGGCGACCGCTCCTGCTGCGACTTCGACCACGATCACCGCGGCGCCGGTCGCGACGACCAAGCCCGCGAAGACCGCAAGGGTGGAGAAGCCGAAGCGCAAACGCGAATGGACCGAGCGCCGCATCATCAGCGAGCTGCATCGCCACGGCATCTATTGGTAAGGTAGCCAACCGCACCAAAAGCAAATGGCCGGGCAACAAGCCCGGCCATGCGCGTATCGGAGGAGCGTTTCGCGCTTACTGCGAGACCGTCTGCACCACGCTCGAGATTGGGCGCGTGGTCGTGCTTGCGGTCGGCACCTTCATGTCCTTCATCAGCACCTCGTCATATTCCGGCAGCGACTGAAGCGTCGTCTTTGCTTTCATCTGCACGACCTTGTAGCCGCCGGCCTTGAGGCGCGCAAGCAGCGCCGGCATCGCTTCGCCGGTGTGCTTCTGGAAGTCGTGCATCAGGATGATGCCCTTGCCGAGCTTGTCGAGCCGCGTCATCACCGTCTCGATGATCTTCTCCGGCGTCGCGCCCTTCCGGAAGTCGAAGGAGTCGATGTCGGTCGAGAACATCGCGACGTTGCGGGTGCCGAAATAGCTCACAATCGCCGGATTGTGCTGAAGCTGCGGGAAGCGGAAGAACGGCGCGGGGTTGGCACCGAGCGCGAATTTCACCGCGCTGATGCCCTTCTCGACCTCGTCCTTGGCCATCTGCTCGGTCATCTTCTTGCCGTTCAGATTGACGTGCGACCAGGTGTGGGTGCCGACCGTGTGGCCCTGGGCCAGCACCTGGCGCAGGATTTCCGGATGATAGGTCGCATGCTTGCCGACCGAGAAGAACAGGCCCTTGGTGCATTCATCCGCGAGCGCCTTCAGCACCGCGGGCGTGTTCACCGGCCAGGGACCGTCGTCGAAGGTCAGCACGACCTCCTTGTCGGTGAGGAAGTCGAACTGCTTGAAATGGTCGAAGCCGAAGCCGGGGCCGCCGGTGGTGTCGATCTCGACCACGCGGGAGACGCCCAGGGCGTTCGGATTGGCGCAGGCCTGCTTCGGCTGCACCGGCATGATCGGGGCGGATGCCGGCGCAGGCGCGGGTGCCTGGGCAAGGGCCGTCGGCCTGGCCGCGATCGTCGCGGTGGTCGCGACGTCGTCCTTGGCGGCGAGCTTCGCCTGTGCCGGCAATTGATCGGCGGCACGGGCGGCAACTGTCTTGGGAGCGCCCTGATCGGCGCGCGAGGAATAATAAAACCAACCTCCGGCGGCGATCACGACCGCCGCAACTACACTGGCCAGCATCAGGCCCAACGCATTACGCATCGCTACTCTTTCCAATTACGCAACCAAACCGGCGGAATCCCCCGCGCGACGAGCCATTAATGCGAAGGAACAGTTAACGTGACACCAACACGACAGCGGATGCGCAGGAATTTCAGCGAGGTGCGCCAAAGTGACCGATGTCACAGTTGGGGTGCGGCTCGTGACCGTCATCACAGTGGAAACTGTTTTGCTGGAGCATCGTAGTTCCCATCAACAACGGGGCCCGCTACGGCGGCGCCAATGGGAGCTTCAAATGACCCCCTCGCTGAACACCAAGTCCCTGACCAGCAAGATCCGCGACACCAGCCTGGCGCTGGGCTTTGCCGCGATCGTCTCGATCATCTCGACGACCTCGAGCTTCGCCTTCTCGGCCGAGGCGCAGCAGCAGTGCACCGGCGATGCCTTCCGCCTGTGCTCGTCGGAAATCCCCAACATCCCGAAGATCACCGCGTGCATGATGAAGCATCGTTCGGATCTGAGCGCCGGCTGCCGCGCTGTGATGTACAAGGACCTCGCCAAGGGCGCCTCACGCAAGGTCGCTGACGCCCAGGACAGTCAATAACAGACAGTCAGTAAGAGAACGGGCAACGTCGCAAGCGTTGCAATCGACGAGCTCCCCTCGCGATGCGCTCCGGCGTCAAGCCGGGGCCACGCGGTGGCGCCAATCAGCTTACAATAAAGCCGTTGCGGCTGAGGGATCGTCGCACTAGCTTCGCCCGCACATTCTTCCGGGTAAGAGGCATTGTGCGATGACCAGATTTCTTTTCATTCTTCCTTTGCTCCTGTGCGCATCGGCCGCGTCAGCGCAGCAGCAGCCTGGCCACGATGCCTGCGCGCGCGACGTCACGCGCTTCTGCCGTGCCGTGATGAACAATGGCGATGGCGCCGTGCTGGCGTGCCTGAAGCAGAATCGCACCAAGCTGAGCAAGGCCTGCGACAAGATGCTGACCGATCACGGGCAGTAAGACGTGACGTCGTAGCCCGGATGAGCGCAGCGATATCCGGGACGCCTGGCCCCGCATGTCGCTTCGCTCATGCGGGCTACGTTCTGACAAGAACCTAAGTGCTGCTCCCCGCCGCGGTCGCGACCACCGGCAGCACTTCGCTCTTGGCGCGATCCGGCGTCTCTTCCTTCCAGCGTACCGAGCCGAACGGCCGTTCCAGCATGCGGCGGATCCGCACCGGATCGGGGCCCATATGGAAGTCGATCGCCTGCTGATGCAGCGCGCGCTCGGACTGGGTCGAACGGTTGCGCTGGCGCAGATAGTCGAACCAGGTCGGGCAGTGATAGCGCTCGGTCCACAATTCGGGATCGGCGATGTCGCGCGCGATCGACCAGCCATAGGCGCCGTTGCGCTGCCGGGAGAGCTGCACGTCCTGCATCACATTGTGGAAGGCGCGCGCGTTCTCCTGAGACACCCGGTATTCGATCTCGACCACCAGCGGCCCGCTGCGGCCGGTGATCGACAGCTTCACCTCGGGATCGGCCAGCACGTCGGCGTCCTCGTTGCGGGCACCGACGCGCGGCATCGCCAGCCAGATCCCGAGCAGCGGCGAGAGCAGCATCAGGCCCGCCGCAACCAGCAGCGCGACCTCGACGCCGGCATAGTCGGTGAGATGACCCCATCCCCAGGCGCCGATCGCGATGCCGCCGGAAATCGAAGCCTGGAACGCTGCAAGCGAGCGGCCGGCGACCCAGCGCGGTGCCGAGAGCTGCACGCCGATATTGAACAGCGCGACAGCCGCCATCCAGACCGCACCCGCGAGCACCAGCGCGGCCGCCGTCAGCACCGGCTCGTTGCTGACGGCCAACGCGGCCATCGCGAAGGCCATCGAGAGGGTGCACGCGCGGATTGCGGCTTCGCCGCTCATGCGCTTGCGCAATTCGTGGATGTTGAGCGCGCCGACCACCGCGCCCATGCCGAAGGCACCGAGCATGATGCCGTAGGTCTGCGCACCGCCATGCAGGAGGTCGCGCGCGACCAGCGGCATCAGCGCCATCACGGCGCCGCCGATCAGGCCCATCACCAGCGTGCGCAACAGCACGATCTTGATCGGCGGCGAGTTGGTGATGTAGCGGAAGCCCGAGACCATGGCGCGGTTGAGCTTTTCCCGCGGCAGGCGCGACGGTTCGACCGAGCGGCGCCACATCAGCAGCACCACCAGCAGCGGCAGATAGAGAATCGCATTGCAGGCAAACGCCGCGACTGCGCCGAGCGAGGCGACGATGACACCACCGACCGCGGGACCGAAGCTGCGCGCGATGTTGTAGCTGATGCCGTTGAGCGCGACGGCCGATGGCAGGGCTTCGGGCGGCACCTGCTCGCTGACCGAGGATTGCCAGGCCGGGCCGAACAGCGCATTGCCGCTGCCGACGACGAAGCAGAAGGCGAGCAGCGTCTCCGGCGTGATCAGCTTGAGCCCGGCCAGGATCGTCAGCGCGGTGGCGCCGGTCAGCGCGATCGCGAGCGAGACCAGGGTGACGACGCGGCGGTCATACATGTCGGCGATGGCGCCGGCCGGCATCGAGATCAGCATGATCGGCAGCATCAGGGCGGTCTGCACCAGCGCGACCTTGTCCGCCGAGGCCGCCATCTGCGTCATCGCCCAGGCCGCGCCCACGCCCT
The DNA here is from genome assembly GCF_054185225.1 of Bradyrhizobium sp. 18BD. NCBI lineage: Bacteria > Pseudomonadati > Pseudomonadota > Alphaproteobacteria > Hyphomicrobiales > Nitrobacteraceae > Bradyrhizobium > Bradyrhizobium sp. 18BD. Next base: position 148,545 of record NZ_JAVAYL010000019.1, read on the forward strand.
GGATCAGGAGGCCGAGATTGGAGAGCAGGCTGGCGAGCCAGATGCGCCGGAATACGGTGTACCGCAGGGGTGCGGTGATGCCGTCGCCGGCGAATTTCTGACGGTTCGGCTGCTCGGTCATATCCCCTTCCAAATGGGCTGGCAGAAGTGGTCTTGGAGTGGTCTTTGGGTGATTCCGGCAAGTCCAGTGATGCCCGCGAAAGTCCTTCGCTGTCCAGTGCTTAGGCCGGTATAAGCGGTGCAAAGATGGTTTTGCCGGGGAGGAACAGATGAAGCTGTCGCGACGGACGATCTTGCTGGGCGCCGGCAGCTTGCCTTTCGCGGTTGCGAGCTTGCCGACGGGCGCATTGGCGCAATCGGCGCCGATCGCGGCGTCTGTCCCGGAGCCGCCTCCGATCCTGTTCGTGCACGGCAATGGCGACTACGACGCGCTCTGGATCACGACCCTCTGGCGGATGGAATCCAACGGCGTCGCGCGCCACCGCATGATGGCGATCAATTTCACCGATCCCAATGCGCGCACCGACGACAAGGTCGAGCAGGCGGGCCGTTCCTCGACCGAGGATCAGCGCCGCGAGCTCGCCGCCGCGATCGCGGAATTGAAGCGCCGTACCGGCGCACCTCGCGTGGCGCTGGTCGGCAGCTCGCGCGGCGGCTACGCCATCCGCAACGTCATCAGAAACGGCGGCGCCGGCGATGTCAGCCATGCCGTGTTGTGCGGTACGCCCAATCACGGCGTGTTCGCGACCGACGACCAGCCCAGCAACGAGTTCAACGGCCGCGGCGCCTTTCTGCGTGGCCTGAACGAAGGCGAGAGCGAGGTGACGCCGGGTGTCGCCTTCCTCACGTTGCGCAGCGACGGCATGGACAAATATGCGCAGGCCGACGGCCGCTTCATCGGCAAGCCCGGCACGCCGACCGGCGTCACCGCGGAAGGGCCGGAGTTGAAAGGCGCGACCAATCTCGTGCTCGGCGCGCTCGATCACCGCGAGGTGGCGTTCCACCCGCGCGCCTTCCGCGAGATCTACAAATTCATCGCCGGAGGTGAGCCCGCACGCATCGCGATCGTCCCGGAACAAAGTGTCAGGCTGAGTGGCCTCGTCACGGGCGCGCCCGGCGGGGTCTCGACCAATCGCCCGGTTACGGGTGCAACCGTCGAGATATTCCGCGTCGATCCTGATACCGGCGAGCGCAAGGGCGGCCCTGTCCATATCGCGAAGACCGGCGCCGACGGCCGCTGGGGGCCGGCACAGGTCGATCCGTCCTGGTCGCTCGAATTCGTCCTGACCTCGCCGGATGCGCCGACAACGCATATCTACCGCTCGCCATTCCCGCGCTCGTCCGACGTCGTGCATCTGCGGCCTGCGCGCCCGCTCGGGCCGGCGGACAAGGATGCCGGAGCGGTCGTGATCATGTCGCGGCCGCGCGGCTATCTCGGCATGCCGCGCGACGTGGTGCTGCTCGACGGCAAGGAGCCGGCCGACGTCAAGCCGGGCGTGCCCACGGATTCGGCCGCGACCTTGCGGCTCTCGCCAAGCGAAATCGGGCGTAACATCGTGGCCCAGTTCGGCGAAGAATGGATTGTGGCACGCGCCTGGCCCGCCGCCGAGAACAGGATTGCGATTGCCGAGCTGACTTACTAGCTATCTGCCTGCGCTACATCTCGGGAGTGAGCCATGAATATCGCCAGCGTGCGTCGGCCCATCACCCCTCCGGCTCCGCCGCGTGCGCCCGACGACATGACGTTCCTCGGCCGGGTCGCGCTCCTCCGGCAGAACATGATCGCGACCTGGGGGCAGCGCGCCTATGAGGAAGAGGTCATCAAGGGACGCTTCTTCCTCCATAACAGCTTCATCCTGAACCAGCCGGATGCGATCCGGCACGTCCTGCTCAACAACTACGAGAATTACACGCGCACGCCGGCCGGGATCCGCATGCTGCGCCCGGTTCTCGGTGAGGGCCTCCTGATCGCGGAAGGTCATTCCTGGACGTTTCAACGCCGCACGCTTGCGCCTGCGTTCACGCCGCGCGCGACTGCGAATCTCGTCCCGCACATGACGGCCGTGCTCGACGAGACCATTGCGAAGCTCGATACGCAGACCGGCGCGCCGGTCGACCTGCGCGAGATCATGCAGCGCATGACGCTGGAGATCGCCGGGCGCACGATGTTCTCGTTCGGCATGGACCGCCACGGCGCGACCTTGCGCAACTTCGTCATGGAGTATGGCCAGCGGCTGGGACGGCCGTATTTCCTCGACATGCTGCTGCCGGTGTCGTGGCCGACCCCGATGGATTTTGCCCGCGCCCGCTTCCGCAAGCGCTGGACCGAATTCGTCGCGATGCTGATCGCCGAGCGGCGCAAGATGGGCAAGAAGGACGGCGCGCCGCCGCGCGACCTGTTCGACCTCATGGACGAAGCGCGCGATCCTGAAACCGGCAAGGGTTTTTCGGACGAGCAGCTCGTCGACGAGGTCGCAACCATGATCCTCGCCGGTCACGAGACCACGGCGACCGCGCTGTTCTGGGCGCTCTATCTCCTCGCGCTCGATCCGGAGACGCAGGAGGAGGTGGCGTCCGAAACCCGCGGTGAGCATCTCGACAGCATAGCCGACATCGATCGCCAGAAATTCACCCGCGCCGTGATCGACGAGACCACGCGGCTCTATCCGCCGGCTTTCCTGGTCGCGCGGGCTGCGCGCGAGAAGGACAATGCCGCCGGCGTCGAGATCGGCAAGGGCGACATCATCATGATCGCGCCGTGGCTGCTGCACCGGCACGAGAAGCTGTGGGACCAGCCGAACGCGTTCATTCCCAAGCGCTTCATGTCGAAAGAGCCGCCCGACCGCTTTGCCTATCTGCCGTTCGGCGCAGGTCCACGTGTCTGCATCGGCGCGCCGTTCGCGCAGGCTGAATCCGTGCTGGCGCTTGCCCGGCTGATTGGCGCCTTCCGCGTCCAGCTCGCCGACAAGGCTCCGGTGATCCCGCTCGGTGTCGTCACGACCCAGCCGGACCGTTCGCCCCTGTTCAACATCACCCGTCGGTGACAGGCGATTGCCTGGCCGGTGGCGTGATCCAACCAAGATAGAGTTACGTCATGAGCGATATCCAGGCCCAGCTTTCTGTTCTGAAGCAGACCGCCGATGCGAAGGTGACTGACGCGATTGCGGCGCTCATCGAGCACGGCGAGGATCACGAGCTCAACCGCGTCAACGTCCTCGATTTCTCCAGGCAGCACGGGCTTGACGAGGAGCGCGTCATCTCCGCCTTCCTGCATTCGGCCCGGCTCGGTCTGTTCGATCTCGGCTGGAACGTGCTGTGCCCGGGTTGCGGCGGCGTCCTGGGGGCGCACTCGACGCTGAAGGCGCTCAAGCCCGATGATTACCACTGCGCGCTCTGCGCCTGCGGCTACAAGGCCTCGGTCGACGATCAGGTCGAGGTCTCCTTCACCGTGAACCCGCGCGTGCGGCGCATCGCGGCGCACGATCCCGATACGCTCCCTGTGTGGGAGTATTTCAAGCAGGTGTTCTGGAGCTCCGGCGTCGACTTCAACAAGGAATCGTTCGCGACGCTGTCCGATGAGGTGACGCTCGACACGATGGAGCTGCCGGCCGGCGAGAAGGCGACCATGTCGCTGCAACTGCCGAACGACTTCATCATCATCTTCGAGCCGGTGACGCACGCCGCCCATTTCATCGACGTGCAGGGCGAGCCGACCAAGGATCGCCAGCAGCTCGCCATCATGTACAACAAGGTGCAGGCGCCAACCGGGACCACGACGATGCGGCCGGGGCCGCTGCGTCTGTCGCTGGAGAACCAGGCCGGCGTGCGTGTGTTGCCGTCGGTGTTCATCGCTGCCGAGGCGCTTCACCACCTCATCGGCAAGCGCAAGCCGTTCCTCACCGCCAAGCGCATGCTGTCGAACCAGACCTTTCGCGATGTGTTCAAGGCGGACAATCTCAGTCTCGACCAGCGGCTGCAGATCACTTCGCTGACCTTCCTGTTCACCGATCTGAAGGGCTCGACCGCGCTCTACGAGCGCGTCGGCGATCTCGCCGCCTTCGATCTCGTGCGCGCGCATTTCCATGCGCTGCTCGAGATCATCTCCTCGGAGAAGGGGGCGGTGGTGAAGACGATCGGTGATGCCGTGATGGCGACCTTCGTCCGTCCCGAGCATGCGATCGTCGCTGGCCTTCGCATGCGCGCGGCGATGGACCAGCTCAACAAGCAGCGCGGCACCGAGGATCTCATCGTCAAGATCGGCATCCATGAAGGCCCGTGCCTCGCAGTGATGCTCAACGAGCGGCAGGACTATTTCGGCCAGACCGTCAACATCGCCGCGCGTGTGCAGAGCCTGTCGACCGCGCGGGAGATCCACATCACCAGTCCCGTGCTGGACGCACCGGCGGTCGCCGAAGTGCTGGAGCAGCGCGCGATCAAGCCGATCCAGAAACAGGCCGCGCTGCGCGGCATCGCCGACAAGATGGTGGTGTATGAGATTCCGTGAGGGACGGTCGCCGTCCTACACGCTCTCCGTCATTGCGAGGAGCCCTTGCGACGAAGCAATCCAGAATCTTTCCGCGGCGGCAGTCTGGATTGCTTCGCTACGCTCGCAATGACGATGTGGAGACGGTTGCGTGCCAAATCTTCATTGTTCTGGCCGGACAAATGCGATCATGACGCCAGCCAGTGCTCTCCAGATTGCCGAAACGTAATCAGCGCGCGGAGCTGACGCACGTTGCGCTGGTTGGGTTTCCCGCTCATATAATGCCGGTAACGGCCGCGCTCCCGCGGCGTCATCGATTTTGGTAGGACCTTATGCTCGACGGCCTGCGCCAATTCATCGCCGACATTGTTGCTCCCCAAGCCCAGGATCGCGCGTTCGGCGACAGCGATTACCGGCTGGCGGCGACGGCGTTGCTGGTCCACGTGGTCTCGCTGGACGGTCAGCCGACGGCGACCGAGCAGCGCAAGCTGCACAGCCTGATTGAAAGCCATTTTGGGCTCGATCGCGGCACGGCGGATCGTCTGATCGCCGACGCGACCCAGGTCGAGGGCGACGCGGTCGATCTCTATCACTTCACCAGCGTGATCATGCGCTCGCTCGACGAAGAGGGTCGCAAACGCATCGTCCAGATGATGTGGGAGCTGGTCTACGCCGACGGCCAGGTTTCTGAATTCGAGGACAATGTGGTCTGGCGGGCCTCTGACCTGCTCGGGATTTCCCAGCGTGACCGGATCGACCTCAAGCACGCGGTCGCGGACCGGGCCGGTGGTCAGGTCAAGGACGGCGCCGTCGGCGGCTGATGGCTTGCCGGTGGCCGATCGCCGGTTGTATCGGGTACATGACGAAACTTTAATGTAGCCCTCTGCCGCCCGGTTCCGGATTCGCCTGCAAATCCGGGATTTTCCTGCCCTCCTGTTGCCTGCTCAAGCCGCCATGCCAATGGCGACGCTTGCCTGTCGCGCATGCCCTATGCTCTCGTTCGGCAATTGTGCGGCCAAAAAACGTCAATTCAAGAGACTTCGATCGTGACTGAGCGGGTAACGTTGATCACCGGTGCTTCGGCGGGCATAGGTACGGAGCTGGCGCGTGTGTTCGCCGCCAACGGGCATCGTCTCGCGCTGACGGCGCGACGGGCCGACCGGCTGGAAGCGCTCGCCAATGAGCTTGCCGCTAAGGGCGGCAAGAAGCCGATCGTGATCGCCTGTGATCTCCAGGACATCGACGCCGGCGAGAAGATCGCCGCGGCGCTCGCGGCCGAAGGTGTCGAGCTCGACAATCTCGTCAACAATGCCGGCTTCGGCGTGTTCGGCGATGCCATCGAGCGCGACCGCTGCGAGCAGGTCGGTATCGTCGACGTCAACGTCCGCGCGTTGACCGATCTGTCGCTGCGCTTTGCCGATCAGCTGATCAGGAACAAGGGTGGCCTGCTCAATGTCGGCTCGGTCGCAGGCTTCCTGCCCGGCCCCGGCATGGCCGTGTACTACGCGTCCAAGGCCTATGTGATTTCTCTCACCGAGGCGCTGCGGGCGGAGCTCGCGCCGCGCGGCGTTCGCGTCACCGTGCTTTGCCCGGGTCCAGTGCCCACCGAATTCCAGGCGCGCGCCGGCGTCGGGTCCGGCCACGATACAGCCCTTCTCAATGTCCCCGCGGCCGTTGTCGCAGAGCAGGCCTATCGCGGCCTGATGGCTAACAAACGGGCAGTGCTGCCCGGTCTCGGCATCAAGATCGTGCCCTTCGCGCTGCGTTTCTTCCCGCGCGGCTTCATCCTCTCCGCCACGAGCCGGTTTCAGCGGCAGCGGCACTGAAGAAAGCCCTCAGCACCCGTAGTGGCCCGGAGCTTGCTTCAATATCGGGGCGTGTGTGCGCGAACTCACGCGATGTTAACCTTCGCTTAGCTATGCTGGCGATCTGAACCGATAGCACTCGCAGAGGCCATGTCGTTCCGGACGGACAGGTTTGGTGGCGCAGAGTTGGTGCCCTTCCCCAGAAGGACGCCGGGCGCGGCCGCCTCCGAGACCCGGTTGCCGGTTCTGATCGTCCTGCATCAGGAATCCTCGACGCCCGGCCGCGTCGGCAATGCGCTCCGCGCGCTCGGCCATCGCCTCGACATCCGCCGTCCCCGTTTCGGCGATCCCCTGCCCGAGACGCTCGACCGGCATGCCGGCGCCGTATTCTTTGGCGGCCCGATGAGCGCCAACGATCCCGACGACTACATCCGCCGCGAGATCGACTGGATCGAAATTCCGCTCCGCGAACAGAGGCCGTTCCTCGGCATTTGCCTCGGTGCCCAGATGCTGGCGATGCAGCTCGGCGCCCGCGTCGCGCCGCACGCGGAGGCGCTGACCCAGATCGGTTACTACCCGATCCGCCCGACAGCGGCGGGTCACGCGCTCTGCCCGCACTGGCCCGCGCAGGTCTATCACTGGCATCGCGAGGGATTTCAATTGCCTGCAGGCGCCGAATTGCTGGCGGAAGGCGATGATTTTCCGATCCAGGCATTCCGCACCGCCAATGCCTTCGGCGTGCAGTTTCATCCCGACGTGACCTACGCGATGATGCATTGCTGGACCACGCGCGGCTATGATGGCCTCCGCGCGCCCGGTGCGCGCGAGCGGCATCATCATTTCGCCGATCGCGCCGTCTATGATGCCGCGGAACGCGCCTGGCTCGACCATTTCATCGACGGCTGGCTCGAACGCCGGCCGGTGCTGGCGCAAGCCGCGGAGTAATCGCGCTTACGCGCAGATCCTTCGCACAGGTCCTTGGCGCAAGTGTCCTTGCCTCTTCCCTGGATATGCTAGGCTCGCTGCCAACGAGCGCGCGCGAACGCGTGCCGGCAAAGGGAGAGCGCCATGGCCTATGAACACATTCTCTATGAGGTGAGCGACAAGATCGCGACCATCACGCTCAATCGCCCCGACCGCATGAATGCGTGGACGCCGATCATGGAGCGCGACGTACGTCACGCGATGGAAGCATCGAGTGCTGACGACAATGTCCGCGTCATTGTGCTCACAGGCGCGGGCCGCGCCTTCTGTGCCGGCGCCGACATGGATGCGCTGAAGGGGCTTGATCCCAACGACGTCAGGCGCGCATCGAACCTGCCGTCGTTCGACATGAACCGCCGGCCCGACTGGCAGACGCGCTACGGATTCTATCCGTCGATCGGAAAGCCGGTCATCGCCATGCTCAACGGCGCGACTGCCGGCATTGGCCTGGTCCACGCGCTCTATTGCGACCTGCGCTTTGCCGCCGACAACACCGTGTTCACGACGGCCTTCGCGCGGCGCGGGCTGATCGCCGAACACGGCATGTCCTGGATGCTGCCGCACATCGTCGGCCACGCCAATGCGATGGATCTCTTGCTCTCGGCCCGGCGTGTGTCGAGCGAGGAGGCGTTGCGAATCGGATTGGTCAATCGGCTCTGCTCGCCGGAAAAGCTGCGCGAGGAGACCTATGCCTATGCGCGCGACCTCGCCGATTTCGTCTCGCCGAGCGCCATGGCCGTGATCAAGCGGCAGCTCTACGAGGTGCCGTTCCAGACCCTGGCCGAGGCGACCATCGAGGCGAATCGCGAGATGATGGTGGCGCTGAACGGCAGCGATTTCCGGGAGGGGGTCGCAAGCTTCATGGAGAAGCGGCCGCCGCGGTTTACGGGGAGATAGGGGGGAGGTTGTTCCTCAACCAGTCCGTCTCGCCCTGCGGGCTTCGCCGGACACCACGCTTCACCCTTCGGGCTCTGCGCGGCTGCGCCACGCGTAGCCCGAAGGGCGAAGCGTGGTGGAGCCAGGCGGGATCGAACCGCCGACCTCGTCATTGCGAACGACGCGCTCTCCCAGCTGAGCTATGGCCCCTTTGCTGGCCGCTCTGGTAAACGCGGCCGACAACCGGGCGCCATTTAAGTCCCCGGCAGGGTCAAGTCAAGGACGCGTGTAACCCGGTTTTAGCCATCCCGGCACCGACTTCCCTTGTTTGGGCGGGGGGGAACCGATATCTAGCAAAAGGCGTCAATCCCGACCGCAGCCAGCGTTTTCAAAAGCCAGAGTCTTCAAAAGCCAGAGTTCTGAAAAATCATGCGTGCCGTTCTCGACATCGTCATCATCGTGCTCGACCTCTACGTCTGGCTGCTGATCGCCTCCGCGATCCTGTCCTGGCTGATCGCCTTCAACGTCGTGAACACCCGCAACCAGTTCGTTTCGGCGGTGGCGGAGTTCCTGTACCGGATCACCGAGCCGGTCCTGGCGCCGATTCGCAACTTTCTGCCCAGCCTCGGCGGCCTCGATATCTCGCCGATCATCCTGATCCTGCTCATCATGTTCATCGAGCGGGTGATCCTGTACTACATCTATCCGAACGTGATCTGAGCAGGCTGGAGCGCCTTGGTTGCCAAAGACGCCTTTAGGGAACCCTGGCGCTACTCGGCCGCAGGAATCAGCATCGCGCTGCGGGTGACGCCCCGCGGCGGCCGCGACGACATCGACGGGATCGAACAATTGGCCGATGGCCGCAGCGTGCTCAAGGTGCGGGTGCGCGCGGTCGCCGATGGCGGCGAGGCCAACAAGGCCGTTCTGGTCCTGTTGGCGAAATCGCTGGGCGTGCCCAAGGCCAGTGTGAAACTGCTATCCGGTGCCACCTCGCGGCTGAAGCAGATCGCGGTCGACGGCGATCCGGCGCGGCTCGGCGAGGCCCTGCGCAAGCTCGCTCAAGCCAAAGCGGCAGACGCCAAACCGAGAGACTGAGGGAACTGACATGACCGCCAAGATCATCGATGGAAAGATCATCGCCGCGGAACTCCGCGGCCGCGTCGCCGACGAGGTCGCCCGCGTCAAGCGTGAGCACAATCTGGTGCCGGGCCTCGCGGTGGTGCTGGTCGGCAACGATCCCGCCAGCGAGGTCTATGTCCGCTCCAAGCACACTCAGACCCAAGCCGCCGGCATGGCCTCCTTCGAACACAAGCTGGCCGCAGACGTCTCGCAGGCGGACCTGCTGGCGGTCGTCGCCAAGCTCAACCGCGATCCCGCCGTGCACGGTATTCTCGTGCAGCTGCCGCTGCCGAAGGGCCTGAACACCGAGGCGGTCATCAATGCCATCGATCCCGCCAAGGACGTCGACGGTCTGCATCCGAACAACGCCGGCCGGCTCGCCGGCGGCTTCGAGGCGCTGTCGCCCTGCACGCCGCTCGGCTCGATCATCCTGACCAAGAGCGTTCATGCCTCGCTCGAAGGCATGAACGCCATCGTCATCGGCCGTTCCAACCTGGTCGGCCGCCCGCTGGTGCAATTGCTGCTGAACGAGAACGCTACAGTGACCGTCGCGCATTCGCGCTCGCGCGATCTGCCCGGGCTCGTGAAGCGCGCCGACCTCGTCTATGCCGCGGTCGGCAAGCCCGAGATGGTGCGCGGCGACTGGCTGAAGCCGGGTGCGACCGTGATCGACATCGGCATCAACCGTATTCCCAAAGAGGACGGCAAGACGCGCCTCGTCGGCGATGTCGCCTATCAGGAAGCGCTCGAAGTTGCCGGTGCGATCACGCCGGTGCCCGGCGGCGTCGGCCAGATGACGGTGGCGTGCTTGCTGGTGAATACGCTGCGCGCGGCGTGTGCGATCGCGGGCCTGCCGAAGCCGGCGGTGTAGCTCACCTCACCCTGCGCTGTTCTCGATCAGCCGCCGATAGAACCGGATCATGTCGGCGTAGCCTTCGACGCTGAGCCGCTCATTGGTGCCGTGAAAGCGCTTGAGGTCGTCGGAATTGGCGCGCACCGGCGAGAAGCGGAAGATGTTGTCGGTGAGGCCGGCATAGTGGCGTGAATCCGTCGCGGCGATCATCAGGCCGGGCGCCACGATCGCGTCTGGAAACACCTCGCGGATCGCGCGCGCCAGTGCCGCATAGGATTTACTCGCGGTGCCCGTCACCGGCGGCGGATCGGTATTGCCGGGGAAGGTCGCGATCGAGATCTTCGGGTTGGCGATCGTCGAGCGGACATGATCGGTGACGCTGGTTTCGGTATCGCCGGGCAGCAGGCGGAAATTGACGGTGGCCTCCGCATTGCCCGGCAGCACATTGTCCTTGTCGCCGGCATTGAAGATGGTCAGCGCCGTCGTGGTGCGGACCATCGCTTCGGTCGGCCCACTCTTCTCGAACTCCCGCAGCAGCAACGGCTTGAACAGCCACAGATTCGACAGCACCACGCGGTTGAAGCCGCGCATCTCCGGCGCCAGCGTGTCGAACATCTCGGCGACCGCGCCGCGGACATGCACCGGCAGCCGGTGGTCCTCCAGCCGCGTCAGCGCGGCGCTCATCATGCCGATCGCGGTCTCGCGCGGCGGCATCGAGGAATGGCCGGGCGCGGTGCGCGCCGTCAGCACCAGCGTCGAATAGCCCTTTTCGGCAACGCCGATCAGCGCGGCCGGCTTGTCGAGGCCCTTCATGATGCCTTCGGTGATGAGCAGGCCCTCGTCGAGCACGAAGCCGAGCTTTACGCCGCGCGCAGCCAATGCGGCGGCGATCGCCTTGGCGCCGCGGGTGCCCGCGACCTCCTCGTCATGGCCGAAGGCGAAATAGATCGTGCGCTTGGGACGAAAGCCGTCCTTCGCCATCTGCTCGGCCGCCTCGAGCATTGCATAGAGGTTGCCCTTGTCGTCCCAGGAGCCGCGGCCCCAGATGAAGCCGTCGGCGATCGCACCGTCGAACGGCTTCTGCTGCCAGTCCTTCTCGGTGCCGGGTGCGATCGGGACCACATCCTGATGCGCGAGCAGCGCGATCGGCTGCGCTTTGGGGTCAGAACCTTCCCAGGTGTAAAGCAGGCTGTAGCTGCCAATCACCTCGCGCTTGGCGGCGGCGTGGAAGGCCGGGAAGCTCGCGGCGATATGCGCCTGGAGGCCGCGCAACGCGTCGGCATCCTGATCGGGATTGAGGAAATTCGAGATGGTCTGGAAGCGGATCGCTTCCGATAGGCGCTGCGCCGCGCCTTGCGTGTCGACGGTCGCGCGCGGGATGGCAGCGACCTGCATCTGCCGCGAGCCGCGCGTAACGACATTGAATGCCAGCACGCCAGCGAGAACGACGACGCTGAGAACGATCAGCAGGACCAGATTGCGGACGACCTTGAGAAAGCGGCGCATCCGGCCTTCTTGCCCCGGACGCAGCGCAGCACGCAAGTGGTGCGCCGGCGAGCCGGGGCGCGGTACAAGTAGCGCCTTGGGTCCCGGCTCTGCGGCGCATCACTTCGTGCTGCGCCGCGTCCGGGACACGAGACTTAGCCCTTCTTTTTCTTCTCGCGCTCAATGCCTTCGAGGATCAGCTTCTGCGCTTCCTCGGGGCCGCCCCAGCGCGTGATCTTCACCCACTTGCCCTTCTCGAGATCCTTGTAATGCTCGAAGAAGTGCTGGATCTGCTGCAGCGTGATGTCGGGCAGGTCGGAATACGACTTCACCTTGTCGTAGCGCTGGGTGAGCTTCGACGACGGCACCGCCAGAATCTTCTCGTCGCCGCCGGCTTCGTCTTCCATGAACAGCACGCCGACCGGACGCACGCTCATGACGGCGCCGGGGATGATGGCGCGGGTGTTGATGATCAGCACGTCGCAGGGATCGCCGTCATCGGACAGCGTGTGCGGGATGAAGCCGTAGTTACCGGGGTAACGCATCGGCGTGTAGAGGAAGCGGTCGACAACCAGCGTGCCGGCCTCCTTGTCCATCTCGTATTTGATCGGTTCGCCGCCCACGGGGACTTCGATGATGACGTTAACGTCGTGGGGGACGTCTTTTCCGATCGAGACCGCATCGATACGCATTAGAAAGGCTCCGTTATTGCCGAAATTAAATCTCGCCCGGCAGCGATTTTCGGCGCTGTCTTACGCGGGCTTGGCCCGCTGATCCATCGTGTTTTTGCGAAATAATGAATCCAGCGATCACCGGCTCAAAAAGGCAACGGTATCGACGGATGGGTAACGCTGCCGACTAAGCCTTCAGCAGCTCAATTGGTCCAAGCGAAGGCAACCTTGTCGAGCGCCTTGGGCCCGAAACGCTCGGACGAGCGCGCCACCATGCGGCCGCCAAGGGCCCGGTAGAACTCGGTCGCGGGGTCGTTGTCCGAGAGTGCCCACACCACCATGCTCTTGAGGCCGCTCTGCATCAGGTCGCGGCGGGCTGCGGCGAACAGGCGGCGGCCGAAGCCGAGGCCCTGGAATTCCGGACGCAGATAGAGCTCGTAGATCTCGCCGTCGAAATGCAGGCTGCGGGCACGGTTACGACCGTAATTCGCGTAACCCGCGATCTTGTCGCCGAACACGAGCACGCTGACGCGGCTGCCCTTGCGGATCGCGCTGTCCCACCACTGCGGACCGCGGCGGTTGATCAGCTTCTCCAGCTCGGCGCCGGGAATGATGCCCTGATAGGCGGAGCGCCAGGCTTCGTCATGGGTGGACGCCACCGCAGTTGCATCTGCAGCTTTGGCCGGCCGGACCTCGATCAGGGTTGTGCTCATGGGCGTGATCAAACCAAGTCGCCGCGCCGGCGGCAAGACCTATCGTTAATTATCGGTTAACCTGTGGACTTTGTGCATCAGTATTTTAACCATGGTGTACCGAAAAAAGACAAGAGGCCACTTCGAGCGGCACTGGCGTGCCATGGGTCGGTGCAAAACTGCTTTGCGGCAACGAATGAACCGAAATGGCAACGCAGAAAGTCCGCCTCAAGTGATTCGTTCCTACTAGTGTGGTCGTCGCTGTCCGTGTTCGCTTCCGGCAATTCATGCGGCTCTTCAATACCTTTGCGCTCCTGCCTCTGCTGGCCCTGCTGATCGCATCGCCTGTGTGCGCGCAGGTCACGTTTGGATCATCGGGCGAGGAAGGCGAACCTTTTCGCCGTCAGCTTTGGCGCGTGCCGTCGCTGGACTCCGATATTGCCGCGCGGGCCCTGCTGTTTCGCCCCGCGGGCACGGGTCCGTTCCGGCTCGCGGTGATCGCGCATGCCTCGACGCAGAACGTGCTTCGTCGCGCGCAAATGCCGCAGTCGGAATACCGCGCGCTCGCAGCCTTTCTCGTCGCGCGCGGCTTTGCCGTGCTGGTGCCGGAGCGGCTCGGCCATGGCGCGACCGGTGGCCGATATATCGAGGACCAGGGCGGGTGTGACGAAGCGGACTATGCGCGTTCAGGCCGTGTGACCGCTGACGAGATTTCACTCGCACTCGAATTCCTGCGAAGGCAGGATTTTATTCGCAAGGATGCCGCTATCGTGATCGGTCATTCCGCCGGCGGCTGGGGCGCGCTGGCGCTCGCGAAAGCCGATCCAAAGACGATCTCTGCCATCATCGCGTTCGCGCCGGGCCGCGGCGGCCATGCCAATGACGAACCGAACCGGATTTGCGCGCCACAGACGCTGCTTGCGGCCGCCGCGGAATTCGGCAAGACGGCGCGCATTCCCGTGACCTGGCTCGTTGCTGCCAATGACAGCTATTTCGCGCCGAAGTTCTCGCAATCGCTCGCGGATGCGTTTCGCGGCAGCGACGGCAAGGTCGATGTCCGCAGCCTGCCGGCGGTGGGCGGCGAGGGCCATTGGATGATCGAGACTGAGGCCGCCGTGAAGGCTGCGAGCGCGGAGCTCGATCATGCGCTGAACCTGCCAAAGCCTTTGGCGACCAAGAAGCCATGATGCTGTATTTCCTGGTCAAATATCTCCACGTGCTCGGTGCCATCGTCATCCTCGGCACCGGAACCGGCATCGCCTTCTTCATGCTGACGGCGCATCGCACGCAGGACGCGGCGTTCATCGCGCGCACGGCGTCGGTGGTGGTGATCGCGGACGCGATCTTCACGCTGTCGGCGGTGATCCTCCAGCCGGTCACGGGCGGCCTGCTGATGATGCTGTCGGCAACGCCGATCACCGAGCGCTGGCTGCTGGCCTCGCTTGCACTCTATGTCTTCGCCGGCTTGTTCTGGGTCCCCGTCGTGTTCATGCAGATCGAGATGCGCGATCTCGCGCGCAAGGCCGCCGAACAAGACAGCGCGCTTCCGGATCGTTATTTCATGCTGTTCCGCCGCTGGTTCGCATTCGGCTTTCCCGGCTTCGGCGCGACGATGCTCATTCTCTGGCTGATGATCGCAAAGCCGTTCTGAGGAAACCGATGGATCAGCGAACCATTCTGGTGCTCGGCGCCTCCGGCCTGATCGGCCGCTTCGTCACCGACGATCTTCGCGCGCGGGGTTTTCGCGTCGTCGGCGTGGCGCGCAGCCTGTCGCCGGCGCAGACAATGGTTGCGCTGAATATCGCGCGGCCGATCCTCTCGCTTGACGCTGCCGCGCTGACGCACCTGCTCGGCGAATATGCCGTGGACGTGGTGGTGAATTGCCTCGGCGTGCTCCAGGATGGCCCCGGCAGCGATACCAATGCCGTGCATTGCGTTTTCGTCGCGCGCCTGCTTCAGGCCATTGCCGACAGCGGCCGCGCGATCCGGCTGGTGCATATCTCGATCCCCGGGACTTCAGAGGCCGACCGCACAGCCTTCGCGACCACCAAGCGCGAGGCCGAGCGTCTGATCGCGGCGTCCGGCATTCCGCACGCCATCCTGCGGCCCGGCTTCGTGGTCGCATCGTCGGCCTATGGCGGCAGCGCCATGCTGCGCGCGCTCGCCGCCTTCCCGCTCGACCTGCCGGAGAAGGAGATGGCAACGCCGTTCCAGCCTGTCGCGGTCGAGGATATTTCAGCGACCATCGCCTGGCTCGCCGCGCGCGATTGCGACGATGCCTCCGTGAAAGCCGTGACCTGGGACCTGATGCAGGCTGAGCCGGTCACCATGGCCGGCGTCATCAAGCAGTTCCGCCTCGCGTTCGGCACGGCCGGCTGGCCGCGTGTCGCGATGCCGACGTTCATGCTCGATCTTGGCGCGAAGGTCGGCGATCTCGCTAGTTGTCTCGGCTGGATGCCGCCGATGCGCTCCACGGCCATCGCCGAGCTCCGCCGCGGCGTGACCGGTGATCCCTCCGCGTGGATCGCCGCCACAGGCATTGCACCGAAGAGATTGGCCGAGGCGATCGGACGCCATCCCGTCACCATCCAGGACAAATGGTTCGCACGCCTGTTCTTGATCAAGGCACTGATCTTCGCCAGCCTGGTCGCGTTCTGGCTCGTCTCCGGCTTCATCGCGCTGTTCGTGTCCTACCGCGCCGCCGCGGGCATCCTGACCGCGCACAATTTTCCGCCGTCGCTGGTCGATCCCATTACCATCGGCACCAGCGTGATGGACATGAGCATCGGCATGTTGATCGCCTTCCGCCGCACCGCGGCGATCGGGCTCGTTGCAGGCATTGTCGCCTCGCTCGGCTATATGTTCAGCGCGGCGATCCTGACGCCCGATCTCTGGATCGAGCCGCTCGGTGCGCTGGTGAAGACCGGACCGGCGATCGTGCTGATGCTGGTCGCGCTGCTGGTGTTGGACAATCGCTGATGAGTAAGTGGCCCGACGACGACGTAATCCTGTTCGACGGCGTCTGCATCTTCTGCTCGCGCTGGGTGCGGTTCGTTGCCAAGCGCGACACGGCGCGGCGATTTCGGTTCACGCCGGTCCAGTCGGACTATGGCGCGAGGCTAGCGCGAACCTTCGGCATCGACCCCGCTGATCCCGATACCAATGCCGTCGTCCATGGCGACGAGGCGTTCGTGAAGTCCGACGCCGCGCTGACCGTGCTCTCGCTACTTCCCGGCTGGGGTTGGGTGCATATGTTGTTCGCTGTGCCAAAGCCGCTGCGGGACCCCGTCTACAGCCTCATCGCGCGCAACCGCTATCGCATCTTCGGCAAGTACGATGCGTGCTTTGTGCCGGATGCTGATTTGCGGGCTCGAGTGATCGAGTGACGCATCATTGCGAGGAGCGCAGCGACGAAGCAATCCAGGTTCTTTCCACGGTGGCAGTCTGGATTGCTTCGCTGCGCTCGCAATGACGGAGTGCTCGGCTACGGCTTGCCTAGCGCAGCCAGCACTTCCTTCGTAGCGCGCTCCCCACTGTCCCGTGCCCCATGCGCCGTCGTGAAGAACGTCGGCGACGTCGCCTCGCCGGCGAAGAACAATCGCTCATCTACCGGCGCGGCCAGCACGGCGCGATCTCCGGCGTGACCCGGCAGCGCGTGCGAGTACGAGCCGCGCGCAAACGGATCATGCGCCCAGCGCGACTCGTAGAGAGGCTTCAGCTTGCGGCGGATGTCATTGCCCAAAAAACCTGCGATCTCGTCAATGCTGTGTGCGGCGATGGCACCTTCGCCGGCATCTTCCAGCTCGCGGGCAAAGCTGCCGCCGAAGAAGCCCTCGATGCAGGGCTGGCCGAACGGGCGGATGTGGTAGGTGCCTATCTCGGTGCGCATGGTGGCGCCGCGCAAATTGCCTTCCTTGGGGAAGGCTTCGGCCCCGTCGAGCGCCAGCGTGACCTTGTCGTCGACGCCGAGTGGGAGGCCGGCTGCTGCGCTCACCTTTGAGGGGAGCGGCGGTGAGAAACGGATGGCTTCGTCCGCGATCAAATTGGTCGGGACGGTGACGATGACCTTGTCCGCGGTCAGCGTGCCCTGCGACGTCTCGATGCGGATGCGCTTGCTGGAATGATCGATCAGCGTGACGTTGCTGTTCAGCGCCACCGGGCAGGGCGCGCCATACGCCGTGATCAGTGCGCCATAGCCGCGGCGGACGCGCCAGTTGAGTTCGCTGTCCTCATAGGCGTCCCAGTCCAGCGTGGACATATTCTTGAGTTCGCAGCCGTTGATGTAGGTCGAGATCGCATCGATCATCGGGTTCCAGCGGTTGCCGGGCTCGAGGCTCAGGCTCGCGGGCTCGTCCTTGCCCTTCTGCGCCGCCTGCCAGAGGCGCTCGTAGAACGCGTCCATCGCGCGCATGAAATCGTCGCGCTCGCTTTGCGGAAACGCATTGCCATAGGCGCGCTCACGCCAGGGCGGCAGGTCCTTGTTGATCTCGAAACCGAGCGCGCGTGCGATTGGAACGAATGAGTTCTTGTCCGCCGAGTGCAGCCAGCCGCAGCCGACGTCGAAGGTGACCTCAGGCGAGGCCTGCACGGTCCAGGCGCGGCCACCGAGCCGGTTGCGCGCCTCCAGCACGATCGCGGTGAGGCCGGAGCCCGCCAGCGCATGCGCCGCGCCGAGGCCGGCTGCGCCGGCACCGATGATCGCGACGTCGACGGAGGAGGGAAGGGAGGTCATAGGCGGGCTCTAGCACGTTCGCTGGGTGTGCTGAAGCCGGCCAGATATACAGCTCGCGTGTCCCGGGCGCGCTGCAGCGCGCTTGCGCTGCTGCGCAGAGCCGGGACCCAAGGTGATGTGCAGAAGGTGAGAAAGTCTGGGCCCCGGCTCAGCAGCGCACCACTGGCGTACTGCGCTGCGTCCGGGGCACGAGAGAGGCAGCAGCTTACGCCACGGCTTCCTTGGCCTTTTCCGCGCGCTTGCGCTCGTTCGGGTCGAGATGCTTCTTGCGCAGGCGGATCGACTTCGGGGTGATCTCCACCAGCTCGTCGTCCTCGATATAGGCCAGCGCCTTTTCCAGCGTCATGCGGATCGGCGGGGTCAGGCGCACAGCCTCGTCCTTCGAGGTGGTGCGGATGTTGGTGAGCTGCTTGCCCTTGAGAACGTTGATCTCGAGATCGTTGTCGCGGGTATGCTCGCCGACGATCATGCCCTTGTAGACCTTCCAGCCGGGCTCGATCATCATCGGGCCACGGTCTTCCAGCTTGAACATGGCATAGGCCACCGCCTCGCCCTGGTCGTTCGAGATCAGCACGCCGTTGCGACGGCCCTGGATCGGGCCCTTGTAGGGCAGGTAGTTGTGGAACAGGCGGTTCATGATCGCCGTGCCCTTGGTATCGGTCATCAGCTCGCCCTGGTAGCCGATCAGGCCGCGGGTCGGCGCGTAGAACACCAGACGCAGGCGGTTGCCGCCGGACGGCTTCATCTCGATCAGCTCGGACTTGCGCTCGCTCATCTTCTGCACGACGACGCCGGAATGCTCCTCGTCGACGTCGACCACGACCTCCTCGATCGGCTCCAGGGTCTGGCCGGTGGCTTCGTCCTTCTGGAACACGACGCGCGGACGCGATACGGAGAGCTCAAAGCCCTCGCGGCGCATGGTCTCGATCAGGATCGCGAGCTGCAATTCGCCGCGGCCGGAGACTTCCATCGCGTCCTTGTCGGCGGATTCGACGACGCGCAGCGCGACATTGCCTTCGGCCTCGCGCAGCAGGCGGTCGCGGATCAGGCGACTGGTGACCTTGTCGCCCTCGGTGCCGGCGAGCGGCGAGTTGTTGACGATGAAGGTCATCGACACGGTCGGCGGATCGATCGGCTGCGCCTGCATCGGGCTCTCGACCGCGGGATCGCAGAAAGTGTCGGCGACGGTGCCCTTGGTGAGGCCCGCGATGGCGACGATGTCGCCGGCCTCGGCGAACTCGACCGGCTGGCGCTCGAGTCCGCGGAACGCCAGGATCTTGGTGATGCGGCCGCTCTCGATCAGCTTGCCTTCACGCGACAGCACCTTGACGGCCTGGTTCGGCTTCACAGAACCCGACGCGATGCGGCCGGTGATGATGCGGCCGAGATAGGGATTGGCCTCGATGATGGTGCCGAGCAGCCGGAACGGGCCTTCCTGGACCACGGGGGGCGCCACATGCTTGAGCACGAGCTCGAACAGCGGCCTCATGCCGACATCATGGGAGGCGTCGGGCGAGTTCGCCATCCAGCCGTTCTTGCCCGAGCCGTAGAGAATCGGGAAGTCGAGTTGCTCGTCGGTGGCGTCGAGCGCCGCGAACAGGTCGAACACCTCGTTGACGACTTCGGAGATGCGGGCGTCAGGACGATCGACCTTGTTGATGGCGACGATCGGCTTCAGGCCGAGCTTGAGCGCCTTGCCGACCACGAATTTGGTCTGCGGCATCGGGCCTTCAGCCGCGTCGACCAGCACGATCACGCCATCGACCATCGACAGGATGCGCTCGACCTCGCCGCCGAAATCGGCGTGGCCGGGGGTGTCGACGATGTTGATCTGGGTGTTTTCCCAAGTCACCGAGGTGCACTTGGCCAGAATGGTGATGCCGCGCTCACGCTCCAGATCGTTGGAGTCCATGGCGCGCTCGGCGACCTTCTGGTTGTCGCGATAGGTGCCGGATTGCTGCAGCAGCTTGTCGACCAGGGTGGTTTTGCCGTGGTCGACGTGGGCGATGATGGCGATGTTGCGAAGGTTCATGGGTGAGCTTCTTTGCGGTCGAACAATGGGTTAAGCGCGATCTCGCCGGTCAGACCGGGACCTCTTCTCGAAACAACGCTGGAAGACTGGAAACGGGGCGCTTTCCGCCCAAAAAGGAAGCCCGGCCATATCGACCGGGCAGCCCATGCGTTGCGGCGCAATATAGGCAAAAAACGCCAAAAAACAATGCGTTCTTTGGGCCTTGGTTGACTGAATTTTGTCCGGGAATCCCCGGGACTTAGTGACAATCAGATGTCAAACCGGCCCTTGTTATGCCACCGGCCGCCCCGATCGGCCCTGGGCCGAGCTGGGGCTTGTCTCCTCGGTCGGGTAGACCCCGCGCAGCACTTCCTCGAAATGCATCTTCACGGCGTCGTTGCACGGGCAGGCGCGCAGCCGCAGGCCGTCGCGGTTGCGAACCAGGATCGAGCCACGACGGGTGTCGAGCACGCCTTCCGCCCGGAATGACTGGAGCACCCGGCTCGCATAGCTGCGGCCGACGCCGAGCAAGGTCGCGAGCTGCTCGTGGGTCAGCGGCACGCTGCTCTCGTCGCCGGTCCGCTCCATCGCGGCCAGAATCCATTTGGCGGTGCGCTGCTCGATCGAGTGGATGGCGTTGCAGGCGGTGGACTGGAAGATCTGCGCCAGCATGCAATCGGCGTAGCGGGCAAAGACATGGCGCAGCGACAGCGAGCGCTGCTTGGCCGCTTCCAGCTTGGCGACGTTGATGCGCGCGAAGGGCCCGCCAAATTTCACGCAGATGCGGGTGTAGGCCGGCAGGAATCCTTCGCTGACGATGCCGCCGACCGCGCCTTCGCGGCCGACCAGGATGGTCTCGACATCGCGGCCGTCCTCGTTGGGGACGAGGAACGTCGCCAGCGACGGTCCGCAGGGGAAATGGGCGACCTGAACATCGTCGCCGGGATTGTAGAGCAGGTCGTTCGCCGCAGTCGTTTCAACGCTGACATGCGGCGCCAGCAGCGCGTAATCCGCCCGGCTCAAGCGCCGCAGCAGATTGTTGGCCGGCCGGGTGTCGGCCTCGTTTGCCTTGTCCTCGTTTGCCTTGCCGATACGCGCATCCATCGTGAACCCCGCCATTCCTCCTCACACTAGCGAGCTCCGTCCATTCCTTGTGTGCACAAGTGGACAGACTGGAGAACTGTGATGTGGTGGGTTTCGTTCCGGGAACCCTCCGATGCGCTGGGCGCAGGCATCGTGTCGCGGCAGTCCTGATCCGAAAAACCTCACGCTCGAGAAGCGATCATGGCCCCTGCACTTTCCCATGACTCAGGCCGACTTGGCTCAGGCCGACCTGCCGATGTCCTGATCGTCGAGGACGATCCGATCATTGCGATCGATTTCGAGGACCGCCTGATCGGATTTGGCGTGACCAGCGTGCGGACCGTCGGCTCTGTGATGCAGGCGCTGGACGCGATCGCGCGGCGTGCTCCCGACTTCGCACTGCTCGACGTCGAGCTGATCCGCGAGAAGAGCTTTGCGATCGCCGAGCGGCTGGTTGCGCTCAGGATCCCGTTCGTCTTCGTCACCGGCTATGGCGCTGATGCACGCATTCCGCCGGAATTCGCCGGCCTGCCGCGTTTGCAGAAGCCGTGCTCGAGCGACGCGCTAAAGGCGGCGCTCCAGGCGCGCGCTACCGATTAGCGATCACGCGAGCTTCGGATCGAGCGTGGTCGACCACAGCGCGACGTCGGCGCGGTCGCGCAGGGTCACCGTCATCTGGCCGGAGGCGCCGTCGATCTTGACGTGACCGAAGAACTGCATGCCGGCGGACGGCGGCAGGTTCTGGCTGTCCTTGCCCGGCGCCTTGACGAAGCGCACCTCGGGTCCAAACGTGTTGTCGAGCGCGTTCGGGCCGAACGTGCCCGCGTGCAGCGGTCCCGACACGAATTCCCAGAACGGCTCGAACTCCTGGAATTGCGCCTTGTTCGGATCGTAATGATGCGCGGCGGCGTAATGCACGTCCGCGGTCAGCCACACCGTGTTGCTGATCGGCGCCATCTTGATGAAGCGCAGGATGTCGGCGATCTCGAACTCGCGGCCGCGCACCGGACCGTCGCCTTGCGCGAACGCTTCCGAGCCGCCTTTCGGCGTGTCCGGTACGACGAGGCTGAGCGGCATGTCGGAGGCGATCACCTTCCAGGTCGCGCGCGAGTTGAGCAGGCCGCGCTTGAGCCAGGCGATCTGGTCCGGGCCAAGGAAGTAGCTGGCGGGGCCGTATTCCGTTTCGAGATTGGCGCCGTTCGGGCCGCGATAGCTGCGCTCGTCGAGCACGAACACGTCGAGATGCGGGCCGTAGGAGATCTGGCGAAAGACCCGGCCGGGTTCCACGATGCTTTCGCGCATCGGATACATCTCGTGGAAGGCGCGGCCCGCGCGGGCCGCGAGCAGCGAGATGTCGCGCACCTTGTAGGACGCCGGCAGATCTTTCGACAGCGACCAGTTGTTGGTCACCTCGTGGTCGTCCCACTGCACGAAGATCGGCACTTCGGCATTGAAGGCACGAACGTTGTCGTCGGTGAGATTGTATTTGTGCGCGGCGCGGTACTCGTCCAGCGTTTCCGCGACCTTGGCCTTTTCGGGGATGGTGACGTTCTTCCAGATCTTGCCGTCGGCGAGCTTGACCTCGGATTGGATCGGGCCGTCGGCATAGATGGTATCGCCGGAATGCAGGAAGAAATCCGGACGATGCTTGCGCATCGCGGAGAAGGTGAACATGCCGCCGTCATCGGGATTGATGCCCCAGCCCTGGCCGGCGACGTCGCCGCCCCAGACGAAGCTGACGTCGCGGCGATCGGCCGGCGCGGTGCGGAAGCGGCCGACCACGGGCTCGCCCTCGATCGCGCTATGCGAGAGATCGCGGAAGCGCACGCGATAGAAGATGTCCTGGCCGCCGGGAAGATTTTCGAGCAGCATCTTTGCCGTAAAATCGCTTTCCGGCAGCGCCGCGATCGGCGGCAGCGCGCGGGCGTTCCTGAACGACTCGGTCGTCGCGACCTCGACCAGCATCTGCGCCGGCCGGTCGGTGCGCGCCCACACCACGCCGCCATCGACGGTGACGTCGCCCGACTGCACGCCATGGGTGACCGCCGGCCGGTCGGCTGCGCGCGAAAGGTGGGGCATTGCGATTGCGCCCAGCGCGCCCGCGCTGGTGGCGAGGAAGCGGCGGCGGGAGAATTTGATCTTCATGGCGAATGGCTCCGAAACCGAGGCCGCAGGAAAGCTTGTCATTCCGGGGCGCGCCGTCAGGCGCGAGCCCGGAATGACGGTGGATCTATATTGAGACAATGTGACGCAGCAATTACGCGAGAAAGCGTTTAAGCGTTGCCGGCAGCCCTGAATTGCGCGCCGGTGCGCTGCAGGCTCTGCGGCATGCTGAACAGCACCGCCTTGCGGTCGGCGACCGCGGCGTGGAACTGGTCGAGCACGATGTTGATGGCGGTGAGACCGCCCTCCGCGATGGCGCCGTGATCGAAGCAGCGCATCGTATCGCGCAGGATCTCGTCGGCCTCCGTCTGCATCTGGTCGAGCTCCTCGGCCGTCTCGCTCTTGCGTGCAGCCGCGATCATGTCGAACAGCCGGTCGCGCAGATGGCTGTTGTTGTCGCGCTCGTCCTTCTTCAGGTAGCCGGCGAACCACGCGCCGATCGAGCCCATGGCGGAAAGCGCCATCAGACTCCACCAGATGTAATCGCTGTATTTGTCGAGGAAGGTCTTTTCCTCGCCGTCGACGAAAGCGGCCGCGCCCGGATGCACGGGAATCACCGCGTCCTTGTCGGTGTCGGGCGTCTCGATCTTCGCTGCCAGCGGGAATTCCGTCACCAATTGCTGGCGCACCGCAAAGAGCTGTCGCGTGAATGCCGCGACGGTCGTATCAGACAAGCCTTTGCGCGCCACGATGTGGTGCGAGAAACTGATGGTCTTGACCTCGTCGTCGGGACGATCCGGCGAGCCGCCGAAAGTGCCCGCAGGGATCTCGGAGGCTTCATAGACCGGATGGTTTTGCGCGATCGCATCGGCGGAATCGATCGCGAGGAAGGTCGGCGCGCCGACATCCTTGGTCGAGGCGCCGATCGCATCCGCCGTGATCTTGCTGTTGACGGGGCCGGCCGCGAGATAGGCGTCGGCTTTCTGGGCCTTGATTGCCTCCGCGGCCTCGTTGGCCGGGTACTGCACGATTTCGACCTTGGCGGGATCGACGCCATATTGCTGCAGGATCACCTTGAGCAGATTGACGTTGGCCTGGGTGCGCCCGACGACGCCGACGCGATGGCCGGCGAGCTGCGCGATCTTGGTGATCTTCGCGCCGCGCTTCTTGCCCTTGCCGGGGACCGACCACAGCACCACGACGTTTTTGCGCAGGGTCGCGACCGCTTGCGCGTTTTTCGGCACGTCGACGTCGCCGCGCACGATGGCGAGATCGACCTTGCCTTCCGCGAGCGCCTCGGCGCTGGCGGAGGCGCCGTCGGTCTGGATCGGACGCAGCCGTACGTAGCTCTTGTGTTGCGCGAAGGCTTGGGTCAGCGCCTGCACGACCTTGACGTCGTCGCTGTTGGCGGGACCGACCGCGACCTTCAAGAACACCGGCCGCATGGCAAAGTAATAGCCGCCGACCAGCGCACCGACGATCGCCAGCACCAGTGCCAGAGACACGAGCGCCGTCTTCCGCGCCGCGGATCGCGGCGAAGGAGGAGTGGGCGCTTCGGCCAGGTCCAGACCCCCGGTCATCGATCTCCCATACGTGCGTTTCAGGCTCAGCTTCATCTTGGCCGGCGATTTACGCCGGCAATTGTAGCAAATTTCTTGTCCGGCGGGGTTACATCTCCGTCATGGTTAGCGGAGGGACGAAATCCCGTATGGACCCGGACCGCAAGCACGGTGTTAGGGTAAAGTTCCCCTGAAAACGGAGATGATCATGGCAGAGCGGCTGACGGCGGAAGCACGCAAGCAGGCGCTGGGCGGTATCCCCGGCTGGACCGAGATCCAGGGGCGCGACGCGATCGGGAAAACCTTTGTCTTCAAGGATTTCAACGAGGCCTTTGGCTTCATGACCCGTGCCGCGCTGGTCGCCGAGAAGATGGATCACCATCCCGAATGGCGTAACGTCTACAAGACCGTGGAGGTGGTGCTGTCGACCCATGACGCCGGCGGCGTCACCAAGCTCGACGTCGAGCTGGCCAAGGCGATGAACGCCATCGCAAGCTGACATCAGGCTGACATCTTGCAGCGGCCGGCCGCATCCCCATGTTGTGATCAGCAGGCGATGCGGGCCATCGGCCGCGCCGGGCTGAACGGGGAGTTTGTCGAACATGGCTGCCGAACACAGCGTCGGCTTCGAGCCGGCGGACCGGCTCGCGGAAGATCGCGAGAGCGTGCGCCGCCGCTTCTGGCGCAAGCTGAAGCGTGTCGCCGCGCAACTGCCGTTCGCCGAAGATCTGCTCGCCGCCTATTACTGTGCGTTCGACCGGCAGACCCCGCGCCATGTCCAGGCCTCGCTGCTCGCGGCGATCGCCTATTTCATCCTGCCGTTCGACTTCGTTCCCGACGTGATGCCGGTCCTCGGCTTCACCGATGACGCCGCCGTGCTCGCCACCGCCATCCGCATGGTCGCCAGCCACATCACGAATGAGCACCGCGAAGCCGCGCGTGCCGTGTTGAAGCGTGGTGTGGATGAGACTGAAGTGGATGCGGAAGCGGCGTAGCCGACGCGACCTCGGCCACACACTCCGCTGTCATTCCCCGCGAAGGCGGGGAATCCAGTACACCGCAGCCTCTCGGCTCAATCACAACTGTCACGGAGTACTGGATCGCCCGCTCCAGTGCGCAATTGCGCACAAGGCGGGCGATGACACCGAATTGGCGGATGGTGCTTGCCCCAAGCTCCGTCATTGCGAGCGAAGCGAAGCAATCCAGAGAGGTTTCCGCGCAGGCAGGCGGGATTGCTCCGCTACCTCTTCTCCACCTGAGCCCGCGTCTTGTCCGCGTCCCACACCTGGAACTGCTTGAACAGCGTCTCCTTGTCCGCGTCGGACACCTTCGCGGCCGCAGGATTCTGTTTCAGGAACGATTCGAAGCGCTGACGCGTCACTGGCTCGACGCCGTGCTTGTCGAGCCATTGCTGCGCCACCGGCAATCTGTTCCAGCCGGACAGCGGCGCCGCGAGCGAGACCTCCTTCCACTTGGGATGGAACGGCGGGTTCTGCAGCGCAGGGAATTTCGTGAAGAACGCATCTACGAACAGCGCGAGCTTGCGATAGCGCTCGGTGTTCGGTGCCCAGCTATAGGCCGCGAGCACCGCAGGCACTGCGATCGTGTCCACGCTCTCGCCCTCCTTGATCAGGTTCGGATAGTCCTTCGCGGTCAGCGTCGCCGGCAGATAGTCGCTCTGGAGCGGCTTGGCATAATCGACCTTGGCAAGATGGAAGCGGCCGTCATTGCCGAAGGTCGAGACCGACTTGTACGGCTTGCCACCGACCACGATGACCGCATCGATCTCGCCGGCCTTCAGCTTCTCCATCGCGATGCGCTGCTCGACATAGACGAATTTCGCCTTGATCCCAAGCCGCTCGAACACGGTGAGCGCGGTGACGAAAGTGCCGCCGTTCGGCAGGTCCACGCTGACTGTCTTGCCTTCGAGGTCGTTCAGCGTCGCGATCGATTTCGGCGCGATCACCTGCATCTCTTCGTTGTAGAGCTTCGTCACATAAGTGAACTGCCGCTTGATGTCCTTGGCAAAGCCCTTGCGCTCGAGATAGTCGAGCGTGTCGGCGCGCACGATTCCGAGATCGACGCCTTGCAGGAACAGGATGTCGGCGACGCTCTGCACCGAGCCGCGGCCGACGATCGGCAGCACGCGGATCCTGTTGCCGTCGTCGAGCACGGAAGCGAGGTCGGCGCCGAACTGGACATAGGTGCCGCCGATCGTGCCGGTGATCAGCGTGACGGTGTTGGCGTTCAGCGCCTGCTTGGTCGAGCTCGAGCCGAACTGGAAGATCGCCTTCAGGCTGTCGGAGACCTTTGCCGGATCGTATTCGGTCTGCTCGGCGCGGGCGGTGAAAGCGCAGATGGTCATGATGGCGGCAAGCGCCATTCTCAAAGTGTTACGCATGATGTCCTCTGAAAAATTCTAATTCGAGAGCCGGGCGAGACGCTGTCGCGCCTCTGCCGAGCCGAGGCTTGCGGCCCGCTGGTACCAATCACGTGCGGCTGCGGCGTCGGCACTGACGCTGCGCGCATCGCTGGTGCCCAGCACCGCTGGATCGTAGGTCTGCGCCAGCAGAAGCGCGGCCGTTGCATCTTTTGCGTTTGCCGCGCGTTCGAGCAGCAGGCGGGCCGCGACGATGTCGCCGACGCCGATCAGGTTTTTTGCGCGCGTCATCAGCCCTGCCAGCGTGTCGGCATCGAGTGTCCGCGCAGGCTCGGGCGGCGCGGGTTGTGCGGCGACGGGGGCCGGCATCTGCGCCTGCAACGCGATCTGGTGGGCGGCTGCGATGGTTTCGCTGCTCGGCGGTGCCGGCAGGTCCTGCCGCTCGGCGCTCGCGAGCCTCGTATCGGTCACGCGGGTGGAATCCTTGAGCGGCGTTTGTCGTGTGACCGGCGAATTGGCCGGCGCCATGGCCTGCTCGGGAACTGCGCCCGCCGCGTTGCCGGCATTGACCGCAATGAGGCCGCGCAGATCGGACTGAAACACCGCAGCCAAAATCGCCACGGCGGATATCGCAAGCGTAGCAGCCAGGAGGCGCTGGACGAATTTGGTCCTGGAACGTAGCGCCTGCGGCGCATATTCCCGTGGGTCCGGTGGCCCCAGCGGATCGGACAGGAACAGCGGCATCGGATCGTCCTGTGGAAGATCGAGGCGGCTGGCGCGGGCACGGATGTAGGACGCGGTGGGCGGATGTGATGCAGATCGATCGGAGTCGAACGGCCTCAACTCCCTTGACGGACGGTGTGCCGTCGTCTCCATGGTGATGCTCCCCTTTACTAACGCAACGCAGGGGCCGTCCCGGCTTCAGTCTTCTTGTTATTGTCCAGACGCACCCTGCAAACTGGAACCGGTAAATCGCCGTCCGATTCAGCCCAAAAAGCGACGGCGGTTTGCGCGAATCTGGAAATATTTGGGTTTGATTGCGGCGGAGCGGCGGAATGCACCGCAATTTTGCCCGCGATGGTTGAGGGGATTTTACCGAGCGGGACGATGTGCAACCTTGCGATGTCGCGCGGTCATCGCCGCCGCCCGCCTCGCCCTCCGCTGTCATGCCCCGCTTGGCCGAGGAATCCAGCGCGCCGCGGCGTCTCGGCTAAATCACTGCTGTCTCTGGAATACTGGGCGCCCGGTTAAACCGGGCGACGACAGTGAGCGTGTGGTGGCTGCCTACGTCGCATCCTCACGGATGCAGGATCACCTTGCCCATGGCCTGGCGACCCGCGAGCACCTTCAGTGCATCCGCTGTCTGCGCCAGCGGGAAGGTGCGATCGACATGCGATGAAATCTTTCCTTCCGCGGTCCACTTCACGAGCTTCTCGAGATTGGCGCGGTTCTTGGCCGGATTGAGCCGGGTCCAGGCGCCCCAGAACACGCCGCGGATATCGCAGCCCTTCAGCAGCGCGAGGTTCAGCGGCATCTTTGGAATGTCGCCGGCGGCAAAGCCGATCACGAGGAAGCGGCCTTCCCAGGCGATCGAGCGCAGCGCCTGCTCGGCATACGCGCCACCCACGGGATCGAAGATGATGTCGACGCCCTTGCCGCCGGTGAGCTTGCGCAGGCCTTCCTTCAGGTCTTCCTTGCCGTAGTTCAGCGTCAACTCGGCACCATGCGCCTTGGCGAATTCGAGCTTCTCGTCCGACGAGGCGCAGGCGATCACCTTCAGGCCCATCAGCTTGCCGAGCTCGCAGGCAGCAAGGCCGGTGCCGCCGGCGGCGCCGAGCACCGCGAGCGTCTCGCCCGGCTTCGGGCTGGCGCGATCTTCCAGTGCATGCAGCGCGGTGCCGTAGATAATGATGATGCCGGCCGCGCGGTCGTAATCGAGATTGTCGGGAATCTTGACGATCGAGGCCGCCGGCAGCGCGATCTTCTCGCGCGCACCGTTATGGCCGCAGGAGGCGACGACGCGATCGCCGACCTTCAGGTCCGTGACGCCAGCGCCGATGCTCTCGATGACGCCCGCGACTTCCGCGGCCGGCGAGAACGGGAACGGCGGCTTGATCTGGTACTTGCCCTGAATCATCAGGATGTCGAAAAAATTCAGCGCCGCCGCCTTGATCGCGATCACGGCTTCGCCGGGACCCGCCACCGGATCCGGCACATCGGCGAGCACGAGATCGTCGGGCTGGCAATATTGCGAGCAGAGGATGGCTTTCATGGCGGCACCTTAGGCGTTTCGAGGTGAATTATAGTTGGGTCGTTTCTGCCGGATTTACTGCGGCCGGACAATCCGGATTCTTTGCCCAAGGCGGTGCGCAGGCCTATCCTCGCGTCATTGCGAACGCAGCGGAAGCAATCCAGAAACCGTCTCGTGGAAATAGTCTGGATTGCTTCGCTTCGCTCGCAATGACGAAATCCGCGGAGAAAGGATTCAAACGATGTTTGAAACGGGTCTGCTCAAGGGAAAACGCATCCTCGTCACCGGCGGCGGCTCGGGCCTTGGCGCTGCGATGGGACGCCGCTTCCTCGCGCTCGGCGCCGAGCTCGTGATCTGCGGCCGCAAGCTCGACCGGCTGGACGCAACGGCGGGAGAGATGCGTACGCAGACCGGCGGCAAGGTTTCGACCATCGCCTGCGATATCCGCGACGGTGCTGCCGTCGACGGCATGATGGAAACAATCTGGCGCGAGGCGCCGCTCGACATCCTCGTCAACAATGCTGCCGCGACCTTCATCGCGCAGACCGAGCATCTCTCCTTCCGTGCGGCCGATGCGATCCTCGCGCCGACATTGCATGGCGCGATGTACTGCACGCTCGCCGCCGGCAAGCGCTGGATCGACGGCAAGCATGGCGGCGTCGTGCTCTCGATCCTCTCGACCTCGACCATCACTGGCCGCGCCTTCACTGTTCCCTCCGCGATGGCGAAATCGGCCGTGCTGGCGATGACCAAGAGCCTCGCCGTGGAATGGGGCGCGAAGGGCATCCGCACCGTCGCGATCGCGCCGGGCCCGTTCCCGACCGCCGGCGCGTCGGGGCAGCTCCGTCCCGAGGGACGCGACGACGGTTGGACCGCCCGCAACCCGCTGGGCCGCACCGGGGAACACAGCGAGCTTGCCGATCTCGCCAGCTTCCTGGTCTCCGACCGCGCCGCTTACATCAATGGCGAGATGGTGGTGATCGACGGTGGCGCGCATTTGCGCAGTTCCGGCGCCGAGGACCTGCTCGGCTGGACCGAGGCGCAATGGGCCGATCAGCGCGCCGCGCGATCCAAAGGCTGACCCGCTAACTGCCTTCCCAAATTAGACTTTCCCGGCTATCCCTGCCGGGGGACAACGCGCGACCGGGCCATCTTCCAGTCACAATATTGAGGGAACCACTCCACCATGTGGCGGGTGCTATCTTTGGCTTTGATGACTGGCGTGGCGGCGTGGGGAATCACCGATTCCGCGCGGGCTCAGACTGCGCAACCAGCGCCCAAGGCTGCACCAAAAGAGGCGGCCCCGAAGGCGGCCGCACCGGCGGCCAATACCGCAGCAAAGACAGCCGCAAAGCCCGAGAGCAAGCCGGCGGGCCCGGCCGCGGCGGTTGCCGGCGGCGCCGAGCCGACCCTGATCGGCCAGTTCGGCACCTGGGGCGCCTATTCGGCGACGCCCAACGGCAAGAAGGTCTGCTTCGCACTGGCAAAACCCTCGTCGTCGAAGACCAACCCGCCGAATCGGCCGCGCGATCCCGCCTATGCCTTCGTCTCGACCCGGCCGGCGGAGAAGGTGAACAACGAAGTCTCGGTCATGATCGGCTACGCGCTGAAGCCGGGCTCGGAATCCTCGGTCGAGGTCGGCGGCGCCGCCTTCGCGATGTACACGCAGGGCGACGGCCTCTGGATCAAGAACGCGGCCGAGGAGGAGCGGATGGTGGAAGCCATGCGCAAATCCGCCGATCTCGTGGTCAAGGGCGTCTCGGCCAAGGGCACGGAGACGACCGACACGTTTTCGCTGAAAGGCCTCGCCCAGGCGCTCGACAAGATCGCCCAGGATTGCAGGCGCTAACGCTGAAGACGTTAGGCCTGCGGGGGTATCACGGTCGCAATCGGCAATTCCGCTTGCTATATAAGGCCGGTTCCAAGTTTTTCCGTCATTCCGGGGCGATGCGCAGCATCGGGCCCGGAATGACGAGGTTCCGGATCTGGTCCTTTGGGCCATCCCGGAACGACCAAGCCATTAGGTCCATTCAATGCAACCGACGACCGAGCCGCGCGACGCAATCCTGGTGGAGAAAACTCCACTCGAAACCTATGTGCCGCCGGCCAAGCCTTCACTGATCGGCCTGTCGCGCACTGAGCTTGCCGACCGCCTCGGCGAGATCGGCGTCGCGCCTGCGCAGCGCAAGATGCGCGTGCAGCAGCTCTGGCACTGGCTCTATTTCCGCGGCGCCCAGAGTTTTGACGACATGACCTCGATCTCGAAGGGCATTCGCGCCGAGCTCGCGCAGCACTTCACCGTCGACCGGCCCGAAGTCGTGGCCGAGCAGATCTCCAATGACGGCACCCGCAAATGGCTGCTGCGGCTGCCGAGCGGCGACAATGTCGAGAAGGCGCATGAAGTCGAGTGCGTCTACATCCCCGAGACCGATCGCGGCACGCTCTGCGTTTCCTCGCAGGTCGGCTGCACGCTGAACTGCTCGTTCTGCCACACCGGCACGCAACGCCTGGTGCGCAACCTCACCGCCGGCGAGATCGTCGGCCAGATCATGGTTGCGCGCGACCGCCTGAACGACTGGGCCGATCGCGAGGACGGCACGCGCCGCGTCACCAACATCGTGATGATGGGCATGGGCGAGCCGCTCTACAATTTCGACGCGGTGCGCGATGCGCTTTTGATCGTCGGCGACAATGAAGGCATCGGCATCTCCCGCCGCCGCATCACGCTGTCGACCTCGGGCGTGGTGCCGAACATCGTGCGCGCCGGCGAGGAGATCGGCGTCATGCTTGCGATCTCGCTGCATGCGGTGCGCGACGAATTGCGCAACGAGCTGGTGCCGCTCAACCGCAAATATCCGATCAAGGAGCTGCTGCAGGCCTGCCGCGATTATCCCGGCGCCTCCAACGCGCGCCGCATCACCTTCGAATATGTGATGCTCAAGGGCGTCAACGATTCGCTCGACGATGCAAAGCTGCTGGTGAAGCTGCTCAAGGGCATTCACGCCAAGATCAACCTGATCCCGTTCAATCCCTGGCCCGGCACGGCCTATGAATGCTCGGACTGGGACCAGATCGAAAAATTCTCCGAATACATCTTCAATGCCGGCTACTCCTCGCCGGTGCGCACCCCCCGCGGCCGCGACATCCTCGCCGCCTGCGGCCAGCTCAAGTCGGAGACGGAGAAGCTCAGTGCACGCGAGCGCCAGGCACTGCGCGCCATGGCGATGACGGATTAGCTTGTGATGTCCGCGCTGTCGCAACCTCGTCATTGCGAGCGCAGCGAAGCAATCCAGAATCTCTCCGCGGCGGCAGTCTGGACTGCTTCGTCGCGGCGCTCCTCGCAATGACGGTGGAATTGGCATTTCAGTCATGTCCCTGATCGGCCGCCTCATCGTCGTCTTCATCGGCTTTCTCGCCGCCTGCTTCGTCGGCGGCATGATCGTCGTCGGCGCGCTGCTGTTTCCGGAATTTTCCGATCTTGGCGCCGGTCCGGTCGATCAGGGCGCGATCGATATCCTGCTCGGCTTCGGCTTCATCTTCGTCTCGGGCTTCGCGCTGGTTCCGGCAGCCGTGATCGTCGCCATCACCGAGGCGCTCTACATCCGCAGCGCGCTGGCCTATGCCGTCGGCGGCGGCCTCGTCGGGCTCGCCTGCTATCTCGGGCTCGTCCCGTTCCATTCCGACACGCTGCAGTTCGAAGGCATCGTGCGGCGTCATCTGGAGATCATGACCGGCGCGGGCATCGTGGCCGGCGTCGTCTATTGGCTGATCGCCGGCCGCAACGCCGGCGCCTGGCGCATCCCGCCGCCCCCACGCAAGCCGCCCCCGCCGCTGCCGTTGAATTCGCGGCCGGATGCGCAGTGATTTTGTTGCGTTCGCCCGGGGTTTCCATCTCCGCCCCACTCCGCTAAACCGCGCGCCATGAACCGGACTGGACTCTTCATCGCCCTGGCGCTGTGGCTCGTGATCGGCGTCGTTTTCGGCCTCTACCCCGAACTCGATCTCAAGCTGGCTTCGCTGTTCTTCGACCCCGAGACCAAGACGTTTCCGGTCAAGTTGAACGGCTGGGCTGGCTTCGCGCGTGACGCGGCGATGTGGGTCTCCTGGGCCTTCGTGCTGCCTTCGCTGGTCGCGCTCGTGGTCAAGATGATCCGGCCCGACCGTCCCTTGATGGTGTCGGGGCGCGCGATCGTGTTCCTGCTGGTCACGATCATCCTGTCGGCCGGCATTCTCACCAACCTCACCTTCAAGACCTATTGGGGCCGGCCGCGGCCGGTGGTGGTGACGCAGTTCGCCGGCGAGCAGCACTTCGTGCCGTGGTGGGATCCGCGCGGCGATTGCGCGCGCAACTGCTCGTTCTTCTCGGGCGAGGGCGCGACCGCGTTCTGGACGCTGGCACCCGCGGCGCTGGCGCCGCCGGCATGGCGACCGTTGGCCTATGCCGGCGCGGTGATCTTCGGAGCGGTCACCAGCGGGTTGCGGATGGCCTTTGGCGGCCACTTCTTCACCGACGTCTCGATCGCCGGCCTCGTCACCTTCGTCGTGATCTGGTTCGCTTTCGCGCTGATCTACCGCTGGCCACGGACTCGGTTTTCGGACGAGGCGGTCGATGCCGCCCTGACCCGGCTCAACATGCCCGCCTACCGGCTCCGTCAGCGCCTGTTCGGCCGCAAGACGAGCGCCGAACCCTCGGTTTGAGCCATTATTTGAGCCATTAAATGCGTGCCCAGCCCCGCGAAATTTGATATTCGCCCGGTCAGTTTCGCCCTCGCAACAGCCCCCTGAGACCCGATTGGAAGCGCCATGACCACGATCCTGAAAAGCCTGCCCAAGGGTGAAAAAGTCGGCATTGCTTTTTCGGGCGGTCTCGACACCAGCGCGGCGCTGCTCTGGATGAAGCAGAAGGGCGCGCGCTGCTACGCCTATACCGCCAATCTCGGCCAGCCCGACGAGGCCGACTACAACGAGATCCCGCGCAAGGCGGAAGCGTTCGGCGCCGAGAAGGCCGTGCTGGTCGATTGCCGCACGCAGCTTGTCCACGAAGGTATCGCCGCGATCCAGTCCGGCGCCTTCCACATCTCGACCGGCGGCATCACCTATTTCAACACCACGCCGCTCGGGCGCGCCGTCACCGGCACGATGCTGGTTGCGGCGATGAAGGAGGACGGCGTCAACATCTGGGGCGACGGCTCGACCTTCAAGGGCAACGACATCGAGCGCTTCTATCGCTACGGCCTTTTGACCAATCCGAGCTTGCGCATCTACAAGCCCTGGCTCGACCAGCAGTTCATCGACGAGCTCGGCGGCCGCGCCGAAATGTCGGCGTTCATGACCGCGCAGGGCTTTGCCTACAAGATGAGCGCCGAGAAGGCGTATTCCACCGACAGCAATCTGCTTGGCGCCACGCACGAGGCCAAGGATCTCGAAAGCCTCGACAGCGGCATCAAGATCGTCAACCCGATCATGGGCGTGCCGTTCTGGCGCGACGACTGCGCTGTGAAGGCCGAGAAGGTCGTGGTGCGTTTCGAGGAAGGCCAGCCGGTTGCGCTGAACGGCCAGACTTTTGCCGATCCCGTCGCGCTACTCCTCGAAGCCAACGCCATCGGTGGCCGTCATGGTCTCGGCATGAGCGACCAGATCGAGAACCGCATCATCGAGGCCAAGAGCCGCGGCATCTACGAGGCGCCGGGCATGGCACTGCTGCACATCGCCTATGAGCGCCTCGTCACCGGCATCCATAACGAGGACACGATCGAGCAGTACCGCATCAGCGGCATGCGCCTGGGACGTCTGCTCTATCAGGGCCGCTGGTTCGATTCGCAGGCCCTGATGCTGCGCGAGACCGCGCAGCGCTGGGTCGCGCGCGCCGTCACTGGTGAAGTCACGCTCGAGCTGCGCCGCGGCAACGACTACTCGATCCTCAACACCGAGAGCCCGAACCTCACCTACGCGCCGGAGCGGCTCAGCATGGAGAAGGTCGAGGACGCCGCCTTCACGCCGGCCGACCGTATCGGCCAGCTCACCATGCGCAATCTTGACATCGCCGACACGCGCACCAAGCTCGGTCTCTATTCGAAGACCGGCCTGCTGTCGGGCAGCGAAGGCTCGCAGATCTTCCGGCTCGAGAACGACAAGGATTGATTGACGTCGTCGTAGCCCGGATGAGCGCAGCGATATCCGGGACTTTCTCGCCATGTAGATAGATATCCCCGGATGTCGCTGCGCTCATCCGGGCTACGGACTCCAGAAACAAAAATGGCCGGGATCGCTCCCGGCCATTTGCGTTTGTGCGTGTCGCCTCAGCGCGGCGGCGCGGTGCCGGGCGGGGGCGGCGGCAGCGAGGCCGTACCGCCGTTGAGCAGCGGCGTGATGCGGCGGACGGTGACGCGCCGGTTGATCAGGCTCGGCCCTTGCGTCTGCTCCTTCAGATACTGCTCGCCATAGCCCTGCGACGTCAGGTTCTCCGCGGGCACGTTGAACTGCTGCGTCAGCAATTCGGCCGCGGCCTGCGCCCGGCGATCCGACAGCGACAGATTGTCGACGTCGTTGCCGACCGCGTCGGTGTGTCCCTCGATCAGGAACACCTCGCGCGGATTGCGCTGGATCGCCTGGTTGAGGCCGTCGGCGATGACCTGCAGCCGGGCCGCCTGGTCCGGCGGGATGGTCCAAGATCCCGTCTCGAAGTTGATCGTGTTGACGTCGATGCTCGGCATCTGCATGCGAACATTCGGCGAGTAGCGGATCTCGTCGAGCGAGTAGCGCCGATCGATCCGCTGCACCGGCGGTGCAACCATGGTCTGGTAGATCACGTCCGGCGACGCTTCCTGGGCGTCGACGATGTAGCGATCATAGGGAATGTTCACGACCGGCGGCGGCACGTCGACATAGAAGCCGCCGACCGCCCGCGGATCGCGGTAGGAGTTGTCGATGATGACGATCTCTTGCCCGCGCGGATCCCTGCGGATTCGGCGCAGCAGCGAACCGTCCGGACCGACCACGGTGATCACCTCGCTGCCGTCGGGACGGACCACGACGGTGCGGGTTTCGCCGCCCTCATTGAAGGTGCGGATGTCGCGGGCGCCGTAGCGGAAGCGATAGAGATCGTTGCCGCGGACGTAGGCCTGCCCGCCCGGATCGCGGATGATGATGCGGTCCGGCTCGTTGTAGATGGTGCGGCCGCCTTCGACGACTTCGCTTCGCTGGCTGTGCATGTCGGCGATGGTGGCGCCGATCACGGCACCGGCCACCACGCCCGCACCGATTGCGAGCGGCGTCAGGTCACGCTGCGGCGGACGCGGCGGCGGCGGCAGCGGTGCTGCGACCGTGGGCGCTGCGCGGAACGCGGGAGCAACCGTCGGCGGAGCGTATTGCGCCCTGTTGGGCGGCGGAGCTGCGGCCGGCGTGCCGGGCACGACGGTCGGCGCTGCGGCGCCGGCGGGGGGAGCAGCTCTTGCCGGTTCAGAAGGTCTTCTCACAGGCGATCGTGAACATCAGGAACGAACTCGCCGCCAACCCGAACTATAACGGCAAGACGCTGGAAATGGCCGGGCCGGCCCTGGTTGGACTGAGC